>JBCNOR010000182.1:0-8891 GCA_039593785.1 Niabella sp.
GCTCGCCGACGGCCAGCGTTTCCAGCAGGCGCTGCTTGTCGGCCAGGCGCACGCTGATGTGGGCGGCGATGGTGTCGGCCAGGCGCGCAGGCTCGGTTTGAAAAGTAAAAGAAACAAAAAATGCTGGTAAAAAATAAAAAGAATATAAACTGGTTATATTGCCTTGAAGGAGTCGGCAAAGTGTTGTTATTGGTTATCGTTGGAATAGGTATCCACCTGGGTTGCTGCGCTCAACTTTACCTAATACCCAAACAAGTAAAGCGCATTGTTTTTATTGGTGACAGTATTACTTCCCGGGGACGGTATGTTTCCGATATCGATGTATTCCTTAGCATGAAATATCCTTACAAACAATACGAGCTCATTAACCTGGGAGTGCCGGGAGAAACGGTATCAGGGCTTCCAGGGCCGGGACATAAGGGGGACAGTATTTCGCGACCCGGTTTACACGCCAGGTTACAAAAAATATTAACCGTGTTAAAGCCCGATCTGGTATTCGCCTGTTATGGCAGGGACTATGGTCTTTATAAGGCTTTTAGTGAAGAACGATTTCAAAAGTTTAAAGAGGGGATTGTAGGGTTACATGATGCCGTGCAAAGATCAGGCGCCTCCATTATTCATATAACACCCCCGGTTTACGATGGTGATGTCTATGGTAATGTGCCGGACATATACGCCGACTGGCTGGTTAGCCAGCGGCACAGTGCCGATTGGAAAGTGATCGATATTCATGGGCCGATGAAAAGGCATTGGGAGAACAAACGTAAAAAAGAACCGGTGTTGTTATCAACCAAAGATGCTATGCACGCCGGAGAAGAGAGCGATTTTATCATTTCCAGAGAAATACTGTTATCATTAGGTCAGCAAGAGCTGGCACAGGCCTCCAGTATGCGGGATGCGCTGTATTTTGTACCGGAGCGCGATGCCATCATGAAGCTGGTCCGTCAACGCCAGGAGATTCTTAAAAATGCGTGGCTGAGCTATATAAGGGGGAACAGGTCAGGCAAAAATAAAGGAGGTTCTTCTGTAAGCGAAGCAACGGCCCGGGCAGCTGTTATAAGCCGGCAGATTACTCGTTTCCGGCAGACACCGCCGCCGAACCCTTTTGGTCATGCATTGGTACCCGATATGATTGCCGATGCCAGCATCCAGGTAATTAACGGCAGTTTTTACTGCTATGCTACCACCGATGGATACGATAACGGATTGAAGACTTCCGGCCCGCCGGTGGTGTGGAAATCTGAAGATTTTGTAAACTGGAGCTTTTCTGGTTGCTTATTTCCTTCAGCTTTTGGTCATAAGTATTGGGCCCCCAGTGCAGCTATTGCAGCGCACGGCAAATATTTCCTGTATCCGACTATCAACGGGTTTATGTATGCTGCTGTTGCTGATAATCCGGAAGGTCCTTTTAAGCTGGCTACCGGAAAAGATACATTCTATCTGCCCTATACACCGGCTACATTATTAAAGCCGGGAGACGGTAAGCCACCCCATGGCATCGATTCTGAAATTTTTGTAGATGATGATAAGCAGGCTTATGTGTATTGGCAGCTTCGCAAGGCGACTAAGCTGCATGCAGATATGGTTACCGTCGATACCGCTATCACAATTATTAAAACGCCGCATACGGTGTATTCTGAAGGTCCCATTTTTTTTAAGCGAAAGGGTATTTATTATTATTTATATACGGTGGGCGGCGCTGAAAAATACCAGTATGCTTATGTGATGGGCCGCCAGTCACCACTCGGTCGCTTTACCGCGCCCAATGGCAGCAATATTATTTCAACCACCGATTATAAGCGCCATATATACGGGCCGGGACATGGTTCGGTATTCAATATACCCGGAACCGGCGATTATTATTTCGCTTACCTAGAGTTTGGCCGGGGAAGTACCAATCGCCAAACTTATGTCAACAAACTCGGGTTTAATGCAGATGGTACATTACAACCCGTAAGGCTCACCATGGAAGGAGTAGGTGCTTTAAAAAAAGTAAAAAGCTTGCGCTCTTTACCTGTTGTGGACGTATTTGCATCCAGTGTTCGCCCCAACCTTGTTATTAAACCGGAAGGCGATACACTTTTCAGACGTACCGAATCGTTCGCGCCCCGGTTTGGTGCGGATGGCGCCAACGGTTCACGCTGGATGCCCGCATCGGCGGATACGGCTAATTGGCTTATGATTGATTTAGGGAAAGTGCAGCCGGTACAACGCAGCGACGTTTATCTGGTGCGCCCTACGGCCGGTCATGCTTATATTTTAGAATACAGCGTTGATGCTGAAAACTGGATACCCTGTGGTGGACATAGCGATTTAAAAATGCAATCACCTCATACAGACCAGGTAAAAATAAATGCCCGTTATTTACGGATCAGTATAACCGGGGGCATAAAAGGCATCTGGGAATGGAAAGTGTATTAAATTTTAAAGAGGATGAAAAAAATATTGCTGCTTATAATATATCTACAATCGATAGCGTATAGCCTTTCAGCCCAGTTTACGGATAAATGGGGTGATCAGGGTAATGGTACTTATGTAAATCCTGTGCTGCCCGGGGATTTCAGCGATCTGGATGCGATAAAAGTGGGAAATGATTTTTACGCTATTTCTTCTACCATGCAATTTTCACCCGGGATGGCAGTGCTACATTCCAAAGACCTGGTTAACTGGCGGATAATAGGACATGTTGCAGACGATTTAACCCGTATTAGTCCTAACCTGAACTGGGATAAAATGAATAGTTATGGTAAAGGTATCTGGGCTGGTTCGATACGCTACTATAAGGGGAAATTCTGGGTATATTTTGGTACTCCCGACGATGGTTTCTTTATGAGCTCGGCAACCAATCCGGCCGGGCCCTGGGAGCCCTTACATCAGTTATGGAAGGTAAAAGGCTGGGACGATTGCTGCAGCTTTTGCGACGATGACGGTCAGTTGTATTTTATTGCCACCCAATTCGCCCTGGATCCAAAAAATAACAGGAAATACAATATTCACTTGTTTAAAATGGCGCCAGACGGGAAACAGCTGATCATGGAGTCGGATACCATCATTTACCAGGCAAATGGCAGCGAAGCTAATAAACTTTATAAGATCAATGGCCTTTATTACCATTACTTCAGTCAGGTTAATTCAAAAGGCCGTGTCATTATGATGCAGCGTTCAAACAGTCTATACGGCCCGTGGGAGGTGAAACAACTGAATCATGTCAATAGCAAAACAGACAGGGAGCCGAACCAGGGAGGTCTTATACAGCTGGACAATAATCAATGGTGGTTTTTTACACATCATGGCAGCGGTAGCTGGGAAGGCCGGGTAGCAAGTCTCCTGCCGGTTAACTGGATAAACGGATGGCCCATCGTCGGTCAGGTTGGAGCGGATACAATAGGCAATATGGTATGGACTGGTACAAAACCCATCCGGTTGCAGTCAGCAAAAATTAAGCTTCAAACAGATGATGATTTTTCGGCACAAAAGCTATTGCCTCAATGGGAGTGGAACTATCAGCCTCGTGCCGGTAAATGGTCGTTAACCCAGCGTAAAGGATTCTTACGTTTGCATGCCTTTTCACCTTTAGATTCAAAAGATAAACGAAATATTATATTGCGGGCAGGTAATACGCTCACGCAGCGCAGTCTGCGCACCAGGTCAAATATTGTAACTGTTAAAATAGATATCAGCTCGATGACCAACGGACAATATGCCGGCATTACACATTTTTCAACCACATCAAATAGCTTGCTGGGGATCAAAAAGGAGCAGGGAATACGCAGGTTGTTCTATAGTTATAATAACGTAGATACAACGGGGATAGCACTTTACGGTAAATATATCTGGCTGCAATCGCAGTGGAATGCGAACGGGGAAAACATATATGCTTATAGCCTGGATGGTAAGAAGTTTGTGGCTTTTGGAGGCAGGTCAACATTAACCTGGGGAGGCTACCGTGGCGACAGGATAGGCATTTTCAATTTCAATATAGAGGGTGAAAGCGGATTTATTGATGTGGATTATTTTAATTACCGGTACTCTAACTAAGGCGAACGCATAAATATCCTGGCCACGAATATGCGAGTAAGGGATGTGTTTTTATATTCGAAATGATGATATCACTAATGCGCCTGTTCATGTATTCTGTGCATTGAATCCCGAAAAAACAGATTTATGCACTCGCCCAGGCCTACAATGCCTGTTGTTGCAAAAAAAATATTATTATTGGAGAGCTTATTGCCGTTATGTTTCGATTGTATAAAGCATATTTTTTCTTGTTCTGTTTATGTGCTTCCAGGCTCCATGCCCAGGTTGTAATTAGTAAACTGGGTGTCAGGGAGGGATTATCTAATGAAACGGTTCGTTCTATATTCCAGGACAGCAAAGGGTTTATGTGGTTCGGTACACTTGACGGGCTCAATCGTTTTGATGGATATGATTTTAAGACCTATCATAATGTCTTTGGAGACAGTTCTTCCCTGCTGAGTAATGTAATATATGGTGTCACCGAAGATAGAAACGGCAATATCTGGATGGCAACCCGGCTGGGTGTGTGCCGGCTTGACCGCTTATATGACAGGTTTACCACCGTTTATTATAAGAAGCAGGGCGCGTCGCAATCTGTGAGGCTGGACAGGGAGGTGATTAAAACCATCACCTGTGATCGTTTTAATAATATCCTGATAGCATCAGAACTAAAGGGATTGATGATTTGCAGGAATGCTTCAACAACAGCAATCCAGGTTCCGCTTACAGATGCCCGGAGCGCTTCCTTGTACAATTATGGGGTACAGGCTTTGTGTTTCGACCGGCATGGGCGCACCCTGGTTTTTGTTCAGGATAAAGGCCTTTGTGTGCTTGACTATAAAAGTAACACGCTGAAATTATTAAATGCAGGGCTCAGGTATGTAAACGCGATGCTGGCAGACGCCGATAAAATATGGATGGCTACCAATGAAGGCGTTTATTGCTATAGTTTGGATAACAATAGCATTACCTCTGTATTTAGTACAGATAACAATAAAATACAGTCGAACCTGGCTATTGCGCTGGCATCAGATAACAAGCAATACATTTATATAGCAACCATGGGAGCCGGTCTTTATATATATGATAAGGCAACCGGTAAAATGGAACGTATTAGTGGCGGCGATAGCAAAACCGATCTGACAAGCAGTGGTATTTACTCGCTGTTTGTTGATGATGGAGCGAGGATATGGCTGGGAACAAGGAGAGGCGGTATCAATATAGTGGACAAAGGGCGCAGGCAATTCCAGACTATCAGCCACGAGCCTGGCAATAAGAAAGGGCTTTCCGGGAACTTTATTACATCTGTGGCCGAGTCTCCCGCCGGTACCCTCTTTGTGGCTACAGAAGAAAATGGTTTGAATGTAAAAGAGCCCGGTGCGGATTACTTTACCACTTATCAATACAAACCCGGGGATGTCAATTCCATATCCAGTAATAATGTAAATAACATTACTATTGATCATAATGGAAGTATATGGCTGGCCACTTATACAGATGGGATCTGCCGCTTTGATCCGTCCACCCGGAAATTTAAAAGATATATTGCTGTCAATCCTAAGAAAAACCTGGAGAACAAGGTATTTAATACACTATACGAAGATCGATCCGGAACACTTTGGGCATCTGCCCTCAGAAGAGGTAATCATTTCGGTGCTTTGTATCAGTATAACCGGTCGGCAGATAAATTCGAAATTTTTGATGATCGTTTGTCTGATTTATTTTCTTTGTTAGAAGATAGCCAGGGAAATTTCTGGGGAGGTGGTCTTACCGACCTCGTTAAAATTAACAAGAATACCCGGCAACACGAATATTTTTACATTGGCCAGTTTATCAGAACTATTACAGACGATGGTTTGGGAAATCTTTGGTTGGGTACAGAGGGAGGCGGCCTTGTATTATTCGATCGTAATCAGAAAAAGATAAAGGCACGCTATACTGTTGCCGAAGGGCTGTCTAACAATAGTATTTTTTCGACACTGCAGGACAACAATGGTCACCTGTGGTTAGGCACTTTCAACGGGCTGTCCAGGTTTGATATCAGCAGCAGGAAGTTTAAGAATTTTTATAGAAGCGATGGGTTGCAAAGTGATCAGTTTCATTTTAACGCTGCTACTAAACTTAAATCAGGCGCTTTTGTGTTTGGCGGTATTGGCGGCTATAATATCTTTTACCCCGATAGCATACATTTTTCCCGGCAGAACGCTCACCTGCGCCTTACGGCAATAATGGTAGACGGGAAAAAGCTGGAAAACACACCTGGTTATATTGTAGACGCTTCGAACGGCACGGCCAGCGCCATTGCCGTGCCCTACGACCATGCTGTATTTTCGTTCAGTTTTGCAGCGCTTGAATATGCCGTGCCCAACAAAATATCTTATGCCTATTATATGGATGGATGGGACAAAGGGTGGAACTACAGCGGTCAGGCCCGAACGGCAACCTATACACATCTAAGCGAAGGGCGTTATGTATTTAGAGTGAAAAGCACCAATGGTGACGGCAAATGGGTAGAGGAGATTGCAATACCGGTTCGGGTGTATCCGCCCTGGTACCGCAGCATCTGGGCGTATTTGTTCTATTTAAGCGCTTTCGTTTCCTTATTCTATTTATATATAAAATATCGCGCCAGGCAGGCCAAATTACTGTATGAGGTTACTTTACAAAAGCTGGAAGTGCAGAATCAGAAGGCCGAACGCGAACGGGCAGCAGCCGAGCTGGCCCTCGAAAAATCGGAGCATGAAAGATATGCCGCTGAATTGGCAAGTGAGCGAACGCAGCGGGCTTTAGAGCAGTCCGAAAGAGAAGCCGAGAAAGCAATTGCAGACAAAGAAAAAGAAGTAGATGAGCGAAGAGCCGCTTTTTTTACAAATATATCCCATGAGTTTCGCACACCATTATCGTTAATCATTAATCCTATTAAGGATATTCTTGATAAGGATGGAATTTTGCCGGAGAAAGAAGAGCGGGAGCTAAAGATCGTTTATCGCAATGCAAAAAGAATGCTGAGCCTGACCAACCAGTTGTTGATGTTCAGAAGGGAAGAAACCGGCATGGACCGTATTTATCCCCAGCAGCTCAACCTCTCTGAACTTTGCAAAGAAGTATATTTATGCTTTATATACCAGGCCCGCCAAAAAGAGCTCACTTACGAATTGATAAAGCAGGAAGCTCCTGTCTATATTTATGGCGACAGGGAAAAGCTGGAGATTGTATTTTATAACCTGTTATCTAACGCATTAAAGTATGCACCTTACGGAGGCCAGGTATATTTTACGATTAATGAATCGTTGGAAACAGTAACAGTAGGAGTTTCCGATAATGGTCCGGGGATACAGAGCAGTGCACAGTTAAGGATCTTTGATAAATTTTACCAGGCCAGGGGCTTAGACAATGTTACGCAGCCGGGATTTGGTATTGGTCTTTACCTGGCCAAACAGTTCACCAACCTGCATGGTGGAAGTATCGAATACAGGAATAATGTGTCCGGCGGAAGTCTTTTCCTGGTGGAGCTTCGTAAAGGAATGAATCACTTTCCTAATGATCAGTTCAGTCAAATCAGTGCCTCAGCTGCTACAGAAAAAATATCTTTATTGGAAGCCTTGAATGAGGAAACAAAAGAAGAAGATCGGGCACCCATGCTTAGCGAAGTCTCTAAACCAACCGAGCATGTGGTGGCCACTGATAAGCAGTCTATACTGGTAGTTGACGACGATGAAACGACCCGTGAATACCTGGCCTTGCTATTTTCACCAATGTACCAGGTATACCAGGCGGTAAACGGCGACCAGGGATTTGAGCTGGCCGAACGGATATTCCCCGACATCATTATATCCGATATTATGATGGGACAGACCAACGGTATTAACTTATGCAGCCAGATAAAGCAAAACCCGGCGCTGGGCCATATACCGGTTATTTTATTAACGGGCACCACCAACGAAACAATAAAACTCGAAGGAGTAAGGGAAGGGGCCGATGATTATATTATGAAACCTTTTGATAAAGATCTGCTGGTGGCCAGGGTTGAAAGCCTTCTTAAGAACAGGAATAATATTCAGCGCTACTTTTACAATGAAATAACGCTTCATAACCAGGATGCCAAGATACCTGAACAGTACAGGCAGTTTTTAGAAACCTGTATAAAAGTGGTGGAAGATCATTTGGACGATGAACAATTCAGCAGCAAGAAGCTGGCATCGGAGCTGGGCATGAGTTACTCCTCTATTACCAAGAAAGTAAAGACTATTTCAGGACAATCTTTAAATAGTTTTATAAGGTTTATCAGGCTGAGAAAGGCCGCCAGGTTGTTTATAGATACGAATTATAATGTAAATGAAGTAGCCAACCTGGTAGGTATTTACGATGCCCGTTACTTTCGCGAACAGTTTAGCAGGCAGTTTAATATGAATCCATCTGATTTTATAAAAAAATACAGGAACTCTTTTTCAAATAAGTTTACCATAAACAGGGATATACTTAATCAATAACGGCGACTGATAATAACCCGACATCAATTTTATTGAAATGCATCCAACTGGTTTGAGGATGCACAAACCTTAGATAGTCCTGGCCAGGTCTCCGCTGGCTGTAAGGGGAGAATAAACTATAATTTTGATACCTGTTTATTATGAGAGGTATTCCAAATTATTGCGATCCTTCCACGGATCCTGAATGGGGCGATCATGTGGACACATTACTTAAAAACGATCAAACAACCTGGAATTGCATCGGGGGCAGATTTGCGATGATTTATACACAATAAGATAGAAATTAGTGAGCTAATATTTTTATTGTCCACTTTTTGTTTGCTCTTATTTTTCTTTTTTACTTTTTGCCCAAAAAACCGGGATAAAAAGCTTCCTGGTGGCACG
>JBCNOR010000183.1:0-8887 GCA_039593785.1 Niabella sp.
CACCACAAAACTCCTGATATCGATAGGTTGGGTGCTGCCCGATGGAGTCAGCCTGTTTGCAGCCACCAGAACTGCTTTCGAGTTCTGGGGTAAGGTATACTTCACAATAGCGCCATCCTCGATCTTGTAATAAGTATTACCATCGGCGCCCCAGTTTACAGATTGAGCATGGATGACCATAAAGCCCAACAGCATAAGGCAAAAACAAAGAAATTTCCTGAACATGTATTGGTTATTTTTTTAAAGAGATCAA
The DNA here is from genome assembly GCA_039593785.1 of Niabella sp. Classification (GTDB taxonomy): domain Bacteria; phylum Bacteroidota; class Bacteroidia; order Chitinophagales; family Chitinophagaceae; genus Niabella. Next base: position 254 of record JBCNOR010000183.1, read on the forward strand.
CGAATGTACTGATTGCTTTAGAAACCTCCTTGCAGAAATTGATAAGCGGGGATCGGGCATGGAAGAATGCTTTAACAAGCATCGTATATTCCAAAATGTTATATTACATTTGTTTGCATGCCAGAAAAATCGGGAAAGACATCCTTAAAAGATATTGCAAGGGAAGTAGGCGTTTCTGTTGCCCTGGTTTCCTATGTTTTGAATAACCGTTTTGAGAACCGGATCAATAAGGATGTTGCCGAAAAGATAAGAGCCACCGCACAAAGGCTTCACTATCAGCCTAACCAGATTGCCAAAAGTCTTAAAACCAGTAAAACATTTACCATCGGGCTTATTGTGGCCGATATCTCCAACCCTTTTTCTTCCAGCCTGGCTAGGATCATTGAAGATGAAGGCGCCAGGTACGGGTACACCGTTATCTTTGGCAGCTCTGATGAAGACCTGGTTAAATTTGAAAACCTGACCAATGCCTTTATTAACCGGCAGGTAGACGGCCTCATACTGCTTCCGCCATCCGGATCGGAGCCGGTGTTACTTCGTTTGAAAGCTATGAGGTTTCCCTTTGTAATTGCAGACCGGTATTTTCCGAAACTGGAGGCGCATTGTGTAAATGTAGACAACCTCAAAGCTGCATACGATGCCGTAAGTTTATTTATTGAACACAACAGAAAGGAAATAGGGCTTATCAATTACAAAACAGACCTGGCGCATTTAAATGATCGTACGAAGGGCTATCAGCAAGCCTTAAAAGATGCGGGTATTAGTATTCATAAAAACTGGATCAGGAAAGTGGATATTTCCAATAATCCACCGGAAATAGAAAAAGCGGTGGCCGCTTTGCTGACACCGCCTTCTGTTAATGCGATCCTTTTTGCATCTAACCGTATTGCTGTTCACGCGCTGAAATACCTGGAGCAGCAGCAAATCCACATCCCGCAGGATGTGGAGCTGATTGGATTTGACGAAAATGAAGTGTTTGATTTTACAAAGCCTCAGCTCTCATTTATAAAACAACCTATGCAGCAGCTGGGGCAAACGGCTACCGAACTGCTAATGGATGTGATTGCACAAACCAGGAAAGAACAGTTGGTATTTATTGCTGCCGAGCTGGTAAAAAGAGGCTCTACCAATAACTGATCACTTTATGCGTACTTACTGATAGCAGGTGAAAAATCTACAGGAGTCTCCTGGCCCATATGTAATGGGGGTGCTAACAAAAGCTGCTCAATCTCCCTCCAATTGTGCACACGGGTATGTTTACCGGCATCGGCCAGCTCGTTATGCGGCTGGGTATATAAAATAGTTTTCCCCTTAAAATAGTTCAGGTTTTTAAAATGATCGTCGATCATGACATCTGCCTGGATAATGGTTTTAAAGCCGCAGAAGACGATTTGCTGCCATTGAATAAAAGGAAAATGCTCGCCCAGCCATGCCTGTTTTTCCGGCAGGGATTGCGGAAACTCGGTAGCTGCCGATACAATGAATACCTCAAATTTTTCATTGAGTTTATATAAAACCTCCTGGCTATCCGCAATAACAGGCATATCCCTGAAAAAACCCGGCTGATAAACATAGGTTCTTGCTTTTGCAAATAGTTCGTCGTCCGTTCTTCCGGAGCCGTCTTCCCTGGTTTTTCTTATTCCTGTATCAGCATAGTCATATCTTACAAACTGTTCAAAACAATCGGCCAATACACCGTCCATATCTACTGCTATTCTTTTCATTTGCTTTCGATTTTTTGTTTATAAATGGAAGCCCTGTATTGTTAAGCGTCAACTCCCGGCTTTGCCAGTATATTCATTTTGTACAATGAACGGGCTTCTTCAAAAAGCCAGGTTTCGGTACGCAAAAATACATTTTTGTTTAATCGATTAAACATTTTAGCGTAGCTTTGTGTATTAATAACACAACATTTCTATGTTTTGTTACTACAAATGAACCGTTTATGAACAAAAAATTATTTTCCCTCGCCCTCGGCGGACTGGCAATAGGAACTACTGAATTCATTATCATGGGGTTAATGCAGGATGTAGCGGCTTCGCTTCAAATTTCCATACCTAAGGCAGGTTACCTGATCTCTGCCTATGCAATAGGAGTTATTGTGGGAGCGCCTTTGCTGGTAGCAGCATCTGTAAAATATAGTCCGAAGAAGGTGTTAATGGCTTTAATGGTACTATTTACCGTATTCAATGGCCTTTCTGCCGTTGCTCCGGGCTTTTACAGCCTTATTATCGCAAGATTTTTCTCCGGCCTTCCCCATGGCGCTTTTTTTGGAATCGGGGCCGTAGTGGCCTCTAAAATGGCAAAAGAAGGTAAGCAGGCCCAGGCTATATCGATGATGTTTGCAGGACTTACGGTAGCCAACCTGGCAATGGTACCCCTGGTTACGTATCTGGGACATCAACTGGGGTGGCGTTTTGCCTTTTTGGTAGTAGCGCTTATAGGTTTACTTACCATCTTTTTTATTAAGATGTGGTTGCCGCCCATACAACTGAATACCCAAAACAGCATTAAAGACGAATTACAGTTTTTCAAAACACCTAAAGCCTGGCTGATCATTTTAATCACTGCTATCGGCTTTGGCGGGCTGTTTGCCTGGTTTAGCTATATATCTCCGTTAATGACCCATGTTTCGGGCTTCTCCATCCAATCGGTATCGTATATTATGCTGATTGCAGGTGCAGGTATGGTAGCCGGCAACCTGATCGGTGGGATCATGGCCGACAAAATGCGACCGGAGAGGGCAGCAGCAATCCTGTTTATCAGTTTGGTAGTAGCATTGATAGCAGTCTTCTTCTTTTCGGGAAACCAAACAGTGTCACTGGTACTTACTTTTATTTGCGGCTTGCTGGCAATGGCGGTGGGGTCGCCGATCAACATCCTGATGATTCGTGCAGCAGAAAAATCAGCAATGATGGGCGCAGCATTTATGCAGGCGGCGTTTAATATGGCTAACTCCATTGGGGCCTACTTTGGCGGGTTGCCTATTGCATTTGGACTGGGTTATAACTATCCCTCTTTTGTGGGCGCCATTATGGCTTTTGTAGGCTTCCTGCTCAGTATCACTTTTATGATGCGGTACGGAAATGCCCGGAACTCCAAGGAGATTTTATTAAATCAGCAGGCTACTACAGGTTGCTGATAATAAGGTTTTGTACTTCCTTCATTTCTTCTGCGCTTAGCTCAAGCTTGGGTTGCAGGAAGTTCAGATCATTGGCATCATTGATGGGTATCAGGTGTACGTGAGCGTGAGGCACTTCTATTCCTACTACACTAACCCCGCACCGGTTACAATCAAATGACTTTTCAATGGCACGGGCAATAGGCTTTGCAAAAACCAGCAGCCCGGACAAATAACTGTCTGGCACATCAAATATCTTATCCACTTCTATTTTGGGCACTACCAATACATGTCCCCTGCGTAAAGGCATTATGTCGAGAAATGCAATAAACTGCTCATTCTCTGCAATTTTGTAAGAAGGTATTTCGCCTGCTATAATTTTTGAAAATATGGTCATAACTACCCGGTTAATGAAGCTGAAAAATACAATAAAGTTGTTTAAAGTTGTAAATTAACCACACAGGTGTATAGATAGTGAGCTACTGCAGGAGGATAGCAGTAGAAAATTGAAGCAATTTCAATAAAAAAACCGGCCGAAGCCGGTTTCTGTTATTGGTTGTACTGATTATTATAAACTGATCTCTTCTACTCTGAACTGGATGAGTCCGGCAGGCGCCTGAACATCAGCTACGGCACCCGGCTCTTTGCCCAGTATGCCTTGCCCGATCGGTGAGCTCACCGATATTTTACCAGCCTTTAAATCGGCTTCCTGCTCACTTACCAACTGGTAGGTAACCTGTTTTTTTGTTTTCAGGTTGGTGAGCTTTACCTTGGTTAAAATAGACACTTTGCTCGTATCGATCGTGCTTTCATCCAGTACGCGTGCATTAGCTAATGCTCCTTCTAAAGCTGCAATTTTGGCCTCCAGGAGGCCCTGAGCCTCTTTGGCCGCATCGTATTCCGCATTTTCTTTAAGATCCCCTTTTTCACGCGCCTCCGCAATGGCCCTGCTGGCTGCAGGACGTTCTACACCCTTTAAGTGCTGTAGCTCTTCTTTCATCTGCTCCAGCGTCTCCTTAGTTACATACTGAATAGCACTCATAACTCGTCTTTTTTATATTAAACAAAAAAAATAACAACGCCCCGGAAGCTAACCAGAGCGTTGCTATCAATTGTTACAAATATAACGAAAAGATCAGTTCAATTTAAAAACGATTTGTTAAAGAAAACGACCCAAAAAATCTACCTAAAAACCAAGTTTTCCCAATAAAACAGTAGCCATTTTTAAAAATGCTTCATGGGTATACCCTGCTATATGCGGTGTTACAATAACACCCGGGAAAGACAGCAATTCAGCCAATTGCTGCTTTTCAAACGCGGTATAAGTATTCAGCTTTTCATTTTCCAGCACATCCAGGCAGGCGCCTCTTACCTGGCCATTTCTCAGTCCTTCAATAAGGTCGGCCGTGTTAATCACTTTACCACGGCAGGCACTGATGATCAGCGGCTGTTTTTTCAAACGGGAGAGGAATTCTTTATTCAAAAAATGGTGCGTTTCGCCCGTAAGCGGTACATTAAAACTAATAATGTCGGCCTCCTCACATACCTGGTCTAGGGCAGCTTCTTTAATATAACCATTTCCGAAACCGGTTTTATACTTGTCATGAGCCAGCACGGTTACTTCAAAAGGCTGTAATAGCCTGGCAAAGCTGCTTCCGGTATTACCATACCCGATAATTCCTACGGTTTTACCAAACAATTCCGTTCCCCTGTTCTCATCGCGCAGCCATATACCCTGCTGCACTTCAGGAACAGCAATATTCATCTTGTTGATCTGCATCAGCAGCAGTCCTAATGAATGTTCGGCTACTGCGTTGCGGTTTCCTTCAGGGCTACTGGCACATAAAATATTTTTGGAGCGGGCATAGTCCACATCAACCAGCTCCATACCACTTCCTAACCGGCCAATCCACTCCAATTGCGGAAGCGCGTCAATTAACTCCTTATCCACTTTGATACGCGTGGTTAACACCAGCCCGCTAACATCCTGGCCATTATTCTTTATTTCTTCGTAAGAAATCTGGGGTTGATACGCAACGTCAAATCCCTTTTCAGTTAGTGTTTGCATTAAAATAGGGTGTGCATTCCCTGTTACAATTACTTTTTTCATCTTATTTATGCTGCAATATTTATTTCATTTTAAAAGTAAGCGCTGCAAAATCTTTCACAGTCAGTTGCTCTGCGCGTTGATTGAATATAGGGTCTTCGAGCAGCTCCGGCTCAAATAAAGACCGGACCGCATTACGCAGGGTTTTACGCCTTTGGTTAAAGGCTGTTTTAACGAGCAGGAAAAAATGCTTCTCGCTTTTCATGGGTTCCACGGTCTCTTTCCGGTACATTTTTATCACCCCGCTTTTTACTTTCGGTGGTGGATTAAAGCAGTTTTCATGAACATCAAACAGGTATTTTACCTGGTAAAAAGCCTGTATTAAAACACTCAATACCCCATATACCTTATTACCCGGGGGGGCCGCTACCCGCTGCGCTACTTCCTTTTGAAACATACCCACCATCACGGGTACCTGCTCTTTCCACTCCAGTATTTTAAAAAGAATCTGGGTTGAAATATTATAAGGGAAATTGCCTACAATAGTAAACGCACCTTCAAATGGTGGTAGCGCATCCAGGAAGCTCTGGTGAACAATTTTATCTTTAAGTTCGGGATAGGTACCGGACAAATACGCCACCTTCTCATCATCAATTTCAACCGCCTTAAAATCAATGTTGGGAATATCTTTTAAGTACTTGGTAAGCGCACCGCCCCCGGGTCCAACTTCCACTAATTGAGAAAAGGGCTCCTGCTGCAGCGCTTCGACAATCTTGCGGCAAATATTTTCATCTTTCAAAAAATGCTGCCCCAAAGATTTCTTTAATGTATACATGGCGCAAAGTTACTTGGCTGTCAACTATTTTTTGCTTATTAATTTACCAGGCCCATTTCAAAGAATGGCCAGAAACAACCGGCTTCGTTTAAAAAACAGGAAGCGGAACAATAGGCGGGCCTGAAAAATAATACTTACTTTTACAGCCTACTTTTTTAATATGAGTACTAATAAACCTGCAATCGGCATTTCGTGTGGAGATATAAATGGAATCGGTATTGAACTGATCGTTAAGGCTTTTTCTGATACAAGAATTACAGAAATATGCACGCCCATCATTTTTGCAAATAATAAAACCATCAACTTTTACAGGAAATTTGCAGGTGAAACCAACTTCAATTTTAATAATGTAAAAGATTTTACCAGGATCAACCCAAGACAGGTGAATATTTTTAACTGCTGGGAGGAAGAGGTTACGGTAACTCCGGGTGTACTCAATGAAACGGGTGGGAAGTATGCGGTGCTTTCTTTACAGGCAGCTGTGAAAGCCTTGCAGGAAGGGGCTATTGAAGGCCTGGTAACCGCCCCCATCCATAAAAGCAATGTGCAGGGTGAAGCGTTCTCGCATACCGGGCACACCCCCTACCTGAAAGAGGCTTTTGAAGCTAAGGATGTGGTAATGATGATGTGTGCACAAAATATGCGTGTTGCACTGGTTACCGAGCATGTACCTGTTAAGGATGTTGCCAGCCATATTACTACCGCGGCGATATTAAGCAAGCTCAACCTGATACAGGAGTCTTTAAAAAAGGATTTTGGTATTAATAAACCCCGTATTGCTGTTCTGGGTTTAAATCCTCACGCGGGGGATGAAGGTTTGGTGGGTAACGAAGAAGAAAACATCATTAAGCCTGCTATTAAAGAAGCCAGAAATAAGAATATCCTTGCTTTTGGCCCCTATAGCGCTGATGCTTTTTTTGCACGCGGGCAATATGAGAAGTTTGACGCGGTACTGGCGATGTACCATGACCAGGGATTAATACCTTTTAAGTCGCTTTCGATTGGAGAAGGCATTAATTATACGGCTGGCCTCGACATCGTGCGCACATCTCCCGATCATGGCGTTGCATTTGATATTGCCGGAAAGGGTATTGCAGATCACGCTTCGTTCCTGGAAGCTGTTTATCAATGCGTAGATATCATTCAGCATCGCTACGAATACCAGGATCAACGTTCTAATCCTATTAAAAAGGTGATGCCTGAAGTAACCGCAAAGCTTATTGACGAAAAAATTGATGAGTAGGAAGAAAAAGGGCTGACTTTACCTTTTCTAATGCAGCACTTTTCTGGCTTTGCTGCTTTTATGTCCTGATGTCACTTTAAGATAATTGCACAGGTCTGCGTTGCTGTAATTCTCCTCTTCGCTAATCATATGAAGCACACTCAATACCGCGGGGGTAATAGAAGCCATAAGAAAGTTGACCGTTTTGTTGCGAACCTGTGTTTTTTTGGCAATTTCATCAATTGTATCAACAAGTTTCACCCCGAATATTTCTGAGTTGATGCCTCTTCCTTTTTCGACAATATGGAGATCGTCGCTAAAAAGAGTTGAAAATTTCAGAATGGCACACTCTTTACCAATCTTAAAGATCTCTTCTGTTTTTTTGTTTTGAGCACATTGAAAATTGAGCGCGGCAATAGCAGCATCAGTAATCAGGTGAACAGCACTCTCGATTGCCGAAGAAGGTTCTTGAAAATAGCTGCTTGCGGAGAGGATCAGGTCCTTTTCATTATTTAATTGTGATATGACGCGGTGCTTGAAGTCCATAACCAATTTCGTAATTGAGAAGCGTAAAAAAAGAGGGGCGAACGTTTGACCTGGAAAGGTCCCGAAGCCCACTCTAAGCCCTCTAAACCACTGTAAAAGTAGTACGTGGCTGGTTATGCATTTATTGATATTCGATGAATGGGCTGATTTATAAGATGAGTTGCCTCTTTTTATAGATCAGTTCTTTGGGGCCTACAGCTCTGGCAAAATAGCCCAGTAAAACACCACTACCCTTCTGCGTTCATCATTGTCGGTATAATCTGTAATATTATTAAACGGCAAAGCCTGTCCCCTGCCATAGCTTGAGTAACCAATTTTCAATTGATTGTAATTGGAAAACTTAGATGCACTGGTTTTCATAATAATTTTCAGGTTACGCAATAATTCGTTCGCCCTTAAATCAGAAAGCGCCTGGTTCATTTGCTCACTTTGCGGATCAGGTTGCTTCATATAGTTCTTTAGCTCATTAAATAATTTGGTGCCGGGAGTGATGGGCGTGGCATCAGCGTAGCCTACAATTACCAGGTGCGCGGTTCTTTTGATATCGGGATACCGGTTAGAAATTGCCGACATCGAGTCAATAGCGGGCTGGAAAGATCGGTTAACACTGCTAAAAGCTGCCGGTGCAATGCGGTAAATGCCCGGCTCGAAAAATGCACCCATGCCGTATTTTTGAAAGGCATCCATCTTTACAGCCTCGTCTAAAAGCTGGTAAATGCGATCCCTTGTTTTCTTCTGAAGCTGAAATGAGTCTAACCGGGCAACATGAGGCCTGACATTATCTTCATAATTGTTGGGACGGAAGTTCTTTTTTGTTTCCAGGAAAAAATCCACAGCATCAACCGTTTGCTGGATTTTGCTGA
>JBCNOR010000184.1:0-8884 GCA_039593785.1 Niabella sp.
GTTATTGATGCGCCAACCATGCAGCAGGCAGCAAAAAAGCTAACAACCATTTCTCAGTCAACCCCACTGGTTATATCATGAAAACAGATTACGGACACCTTACCTATTGCAGTAATATTCACTCGGGAGAAGCATGGGAAGCACATTTTGAGCAGCTGCAAAAGCATTTTCCCAAGGTTAAAAAAAAATGCTGCACGCAGTCTGCCATGGGGATTGGCTTAAGGCTTTCCGCCATGGCAGCTCAAACACTTTCAAAGAAAAACGAGCTGCTGCAATTTAAAAACTGGCTTAATGCTCAAAATGCTTATGTTTTCACCATTAACGGGTTCCCTTACGGAGGCTTTCATAAAACCATTGTAAAAGACGGTGTACATGCGCCGGACTGGACCACCACCCAAAGGGTAACCTACACCAAACGCCTGGCCGGTATACTGGCATCATTGCTACCTGAAGATATGGAAGGGAGTATATCCACTTCGCCATTGAGCTACCGCTACTGGCACCCAACAGAAAAGGCAATGGCAGGCGCCGTAGCAAAATCCACATCCAATCTCATTCTCGTAGTAGAACATTTAATGATGCTGGATGAAAAATATGGCAAAACTGTTTTCCTTGCCATTGAGCCCGAGCCTGATGGCATTTTAACAGACACTTCATCTTTTATTAACTGGTACAAAAATGTGTTACTGCAGGCGGGCGCAAGCCAGTTAAGTCAAAAACTAAACCTGTCGGTTTCAAAAGCGCGCGCCGCTGTAAGAAAATATATAAGGCTCTGTTACGATATATGCCATGCTGCGGTTAATTATGAAGATCATGCTTCTAATGTAAAAGAGCTGCAAAAAGCCCGGATCCGAACAGGAAAAATACAGATCAGCGCAGCGCTCAAAGCGGTTTTCACCTCGAAAAAAGAGAACAATAATGCCGTTATCAAGGCTATTCAAAATTTCATGGAGCCTACCTACCTGCACCAGGTGATCAGCCGCGATGCGCGCAATAAGCAGATATCATATGCCGACCTGCCGGATGCCCTGCAACAGGTTAGCATCCCTTATAACGAAGAATGGCGCATTCACTACCATGTACCCATTTTTACAGGAAAGCTTCCTCCCGTGTTCAGTACGCGCGGGGATATTGTGGCCCTGCTGGATATACATAAAAAATCGCCTTTAACCAACCACCTGGAAATTGAGACCTATACATGGGAAGTGTTGCCCAAAGCCTTAAAAAAGGATATTGAAGCATCCATTGCCCGGGAAATAAAATGGGTACAAAAACAACTGAATCCCTAATTATGTACAGAACTGTTGTCATCAATATTGTAGGATTATCGAAATCCATTCTTCATTTACTGCCCTTTGTAAACAGGTATGCCGCTCAGCATCAGCTGCGCATTATAGCGCCTATGTTGCCGGCAGTAACCACTTCGGTACAATCTACCTATCTTACCGGGAAATGGCCAGCCCAAACCGGCATTGTGGGCAATGGCTGGTATGATCATACAGACAGTGAGATCAAATTCTGGAAACAATCCAATCCCCTGGTGCAAGCGCAGAAGATATGGGATACCGCTAAAGCAGCCGACCCGTCCTTTACCTGCAGCAATATGTTTTGGTGGTACAATATGTACTCTACTGCCGATTACAGCGCCACGCCTCGACCTAATTATCTTGCAGACGGAAGAAAAATACCAGACTGCTATACCCACCCCGCATCATTGAGAGATACATTACAAAAGGAACTAGGCCCCTTTCCGCTCTTCCAGTTCTGGGGGCCGGGCGCCAATATCAGCTCTTCCCGCTGGATCGCCAGCGCCTCTGTCAAAACAGACCAATTATACAAGCCCACATTAACGCTTATATATTTGCCGCACCTGGACTATTGCCTGCAAAAATTCGGAAACAATGTGGCTTTGATAAAAAATGATTGTATTGAAATTGATACGGTAGTTGCAGAGCTGGTGGCGTATTACACGGAACAAAACACCCGGATCATTTTGCTTTCAGAATATGGCATTGCTCCTGTTTCCCATCCCATTCACCCCAACCGTATCCTTCGTAATAATGGTTATTTGGCCATCAGGGAAGAACGGGGCCTGGAGCTGCTGGATGCCGGCGCCTCCCCAGCCTTTGCCGTAGCCGATCACCAGGTTGCCCATATTTACATAAAAGACAAGCACCTGCTGCCGTTAATAAAAACGCTGTTTGAAAACACCGCCGGCATTGCTGCGGTGCTGGACAAAACAGGCCAGGCCGAACACCATATCGATCATGAACGCTCAGGCGACCTGGTGCTGATAGCAGCCGGCGACAGTTGGTTCACCTATTATTTCTGGAATGATGACCAGCTGGCTCCTGATTATGCCCGATGTGTGGATATTCATAAGAAACCGGGCTACGATCCCGTAGAAATGTTCATGACCTCTAAATTAAAGGCCGCTTATAAGCTGCTCAAAAAGAAACTGGGTTTCAGGTATGTGATGAATGTTATTCCTCTCAATGCTTCGCTGGTGAAAGGGTCACATGGCAGCCCATTTGTTGCGGATGAATACAAACCCCTGCTGATTACAAAAAGCGCAGCTTTGAATCAGCAGGTATTGCCAACAGATATTCACGACATTATCTGGCAACATCTTTTCTCATAATTAAAACAGTTCCCGAAAATCAGCCCTGCTTGGCTGCCCAGTAGGGGCAATATCCTTCCGGTGCTATAGGGCCGCGCAGCAACTGGCAGCCACCGTACTCCTTGCCTCCTTCCGGCTGTAAATAAAGCGCACAATTATCGCAGCGGTTTTCCTCCATGGGAGTTTTCTCCACATAACCCAGGTTCTTTCTTTTGTCAAAATCTTCCTGGGTCATTTGTGAGCTGTCAATAATAGTGGTGGCCGGAGCCTGGGGCTCAGTTGTTGGTGATGCGGGCTTTGCCTCAGCCGGTTTGTCTGCGCTATGCTCCGTGTTGCCACAGGCCTGTAACAGCGCCGTACCGAAGGCAGCTGTGGTCGCCGAAAAAAAGAACCTTTTCAAAAATTTACGTCTGTCCTGCATAAAATTCTAATTTCTATTTTTTTGCTTCCTTTATTTTAAGATATTTTGCAACCGTATCTGCAATATCTTTCGACGGGCTGCTCTTCAGTTTTTCAAGCTCCTTTAAAATGGCCGGGTTTATTTTTATTTTACCTGTGCTGTACACTTTGCCTAATCCTTTTATGATGGCATACTTCCATCCCGGGTCAGCGGTGAGCGCATCCATTTGTTTTAAAACCGTTGTTATTTCTGCCGGGTTATTGCGCGCAGCAATAATGCCCGCATAGTCTTCTACAAACGCCCCCTTATCCGGGGTAAACCCGTTGAAAAATGTCTGGCGATCTATCAGCGCTTTAAAGAACCCCGTACTGCTGCCTTCCGGACTGCTCAGCACGGCGGTTTTATACCAGGTATTTTTGCCGGCATATTTTTCGGCTACCTGCAATAGCACATCCTTTGCCAGCTGTTTGTTTTTTGAATTCCCTATACTCAATGTTGCCTGTAAGGACACCCTTGTTGATGGGTCATTGAGTGCCAGGCGTCCGGTTTCCGAAGCCAGCCCGGGATAGCGTTCGGCCAATATCAGCCCGTGCTCCCGCAGGCCCGGGGCCGCATCGGTCAGAGCCATTTTCACCGCCGCAGTATCGAGTGCCTGTAGCCCGTCGAGGGTATAAATGGCATGTAGCCTTTCCAGGGAATTGCTGGTAGTTTTTACGATTTGCTTCAAGGTATCGATTACCGTTTTATCCTGCTGAGCAATCATCAGCCGTTGTGCCTGCAGCCGGTACCATTGGTTGCCATTGCCCAGGTAGGACAATAGCTGGTTAGCAGTCATTCCTGATAACTTTGGAAAATCCGTAATGGCTTTTTTTCCTTTAGGTACAATACGATAAATCCTTCCCATATCACTGCCCCGCATAAAGTCCATGTCTTTTTTCAGACTATCCGGAATAGACATAGGCGTTTCAATATGCTGCCGGTAATAGTCGATAACATATAAATATCCATCAGGGCCTACGGTAAAGCCAACCGGCCGGAACCACGAATCGGTGGTAGCAAGAAATTCTTTATCGGTTTCACCCGCTGCCCTTTTGGCCGTATAAACCGGGCTTTGCATGTCGAGGTTCAATACATCCCGGTGCACGAGGCTTCCGGCTACATCTCCGGTAAAAACGTTCCCGTAAAATTCTTTCGGAAATGCATCTGCATTATACACTGTTCCGCCCGATGCGCCGGTAAAATGATCCCTTGCATATTCGATCTGTTTGGACCCCTGCTTTTTAAAATTAGCGTTGCGGGCATCAGTGCGCGCCTGGCGCCAGTACGGCGTTTCGGATCTTTGATACATAATAGGGTCATGATCAGAGATATTGAGGATCGCCCTTGGATTTTTCAGGTACTCAATACGGTGTGTATATCTCCATGGGATCACGGACTCCTGGATATGAATGGAGTTTTCTGTAAAAAACCGGTGCCCCCAATCATTAATGGTTTGTCCGAACTGGCCCGGACCGGTTTCCTGCTCAAACTTTTTCTGGTCCAGCCTGAAGCGGAAGTCAGCTCCCTGCATATTGATGGGCGATACATTGGGCGCATCCGGCGCGCTTATTTCCCCCGCCTGACCGCGGTTATTGGCGTAGATCCAGTTATCCACTGAGTAACGCAGGCTGGTGATCTGTGCCTCCGAATTAGCCTTATAAAACCCGGTGTATAACACTTCTTTTATATCAGCTTTATAATCACTGTTCGTATCCTTTAAAAATAAGATATCCGGCGCTGCCGTTACAATAAGTCCGCCGTTCCAGGGCAGTATGCTGGTAGCTTCAGAAAGTTTATCAGCAAAAACAATAGAGGAGTCGATGCGCCCGTCCCTGTCCAGGTCCAGCAACGCCCTGATATTTCCTTTTTCCTCGCCTGGTTTGGGAGGAAAGGGATAGTCCGGCATGCCCACCGCATAGGCTACCCCGTTTTCATCGAAAGCAAGATCCACCGGGTCCATGATATACGGTTCAGCCGCAAATACCTGTATTTCAAAATCGGGATTGAGTTCAAATTTTTTCAAGGCCTCTTCAGCGGTAAGCGGTTCGGCATAAAGCGGTTTGGGATCCTGGTTGGCTTCGTTGCTTTTACAGGAAAAAAATACCGTTATACACAGCACCCACAGTACTAATAAGGAACGAGACTTTTTGTTCATAAAACAGGATTGAATGGTTTTTTATTATTCAGCTAAAAATGATACCGCAATATAACCGCAAAACGTTTAAAAAACAATTATTTTGAGGATTTTTTGCGGATTTATATTTTTACTTTGCGCAAATAAACCGACAATTCTAATCCTTCTGAAAGAAAAAAAATCAAGGACAATTAGTTAAAAATCAAACTACTATTATAAAAAGAAGGAGAAGGCTAAATATTTTTTGCGGTTTTGGTGCGTAATAACAATATACTAAGGCACTGGTAGCAGCAGAATAAAATGAGGCAAAGCGCTGCAAGGCATTGCAGTTGAACCTACACAATGAATTCGTTACAGAGATTAGCAGTGATACAACATCTAAAACAGGAGTGCGAAAACCGGCGGCAAAGCAAATGATATAAAATAACTCCTTAGCGTCAGGCAGTTTTCAGCCAGCGCAGGGCAGCATAGGCCATCAGGCCCATTCCCAGTTCCAGCGCATCTTCATCAACATTAAATGTAGGCGTATGTAAGGCTGAGCTGGCTTCCTTACTTTCGTTACGTACTCCAAGAAGATAAAAAAACGACGGCCGCTCCTGGCTATAATAAGCAAAATCCTCTGAAGCCATCCAGATATCCTGGGATAACACATTCCCGGGTCCTGCATACTCTTGGAAAAAAGCAATTAGCTGCGTCCCCAAACTTTCATCATTTTTGAGATGCGGGTACCCTTTACGGATTTCTATTTCACATCGTCCACCCATACCCGCCACCAGGTTTTCTGCCATTTGTGTTATCAATCTGTGGGCTTCATCACGCCAGGTTTCATCCAGCGTTCTGAACGTACCTTCAACCAGAACTTTATCGGGCAGGATATTGATGGCTCCATCTGCCTGTAATTTACCAAAGGATAATACGGTAGGCATAAAAGGAGATACATTCCGGCTAACCAGTTGTTGTAATGCCGGTAACAAAGTACAGGTGATCATTACAGGATCAATACTTTTATGAGGTTCAGCCCCATGCCCGCCTTTTCCAAACACTTCTATTTTTATCTCATCCATGGAAGCCATAAACAAACCGTTTCGTACACCCACTTTACCCACCGAGATAGCCGGCATTACATGCTGTCCCAGCACTACATCTACATCAGCCAATCCACCCTCCTCAATAACCTGCCTGGCCCCTCCGGGAAGCACCTCCTCTCCCGGCTGGAAAATCAGCTTAACGGTTCCGGAAAAATGTTCTTTCAGCGATTCCAGCATACGCGCCACACCAAGCAATGAGGCGGTATGCACATCATGCCCGCAAGCATGCATCACTCCTTCATTCACCGAACGGTAGTCTACCCGGTTTAGCTCCGTTATTGGCAATGCGTCGATATCGGCTCTCAGGGCAATGACTTTTCCGCTACCTCCTGCTCCTTCTATAGTAGCAAGCACACCGGTTTCCGCAATCGGCCTCCAGGCAATCCCTGACAGGCTCAGTTGTTCTTTTATAAAAGCTGCTGTCTTGAACTCCCTAAAAGACAGTTCGGGATGCTGATGCAGTTTCCGCCTGTAGTTGATCACCTCTTCCTTTAAGGCCGCTGCCGCTGTGGTTACCGTTTCCTTTAAATTCATTTCTTTAAGTTCTTATTATGTGCCAATGCGGACATAAAATTAATGAAGCGTTTTTAATTGATCCTGCACCTATCCCAAATTCGCGCCATAATACGTCCACATACATTGGTTAAACTAACTTATCTCCGGTTGACAAAGCCCGTCAAAAACCGTATTACATGGCATCTATAAGAGTAACCGCGGGATTACCGGCATTCCGGGCGATAGCCTAATGTGATAAGCCTGGCCTTGAAACGGCGCTTCACTCCGGCATAAACAGTTGGCAGTTCAAAGTAGTGTTCACACACTGTAGCAGCGGGGCTGTGTCTCTATGTTTTTAAAAGAAGCAGATATCGCTTTAGCCCGGTTTTACTCTTTCCGGCTTAACCTGAAAAATCATCCAGCATATCCAATGTTGGTAGCGGCCAAGATTCCTCCATTGATTACCGTTGTAGCTGACCGCGATAAAGCATCTCGTCTACCTTTTCATATATTCCGGGATCATGTTTCCTGATTTTAATTTTTACATATTTTGATGCAGGCATATTACTTTCTTTCACTACGTTATTTACGGATACCAGTACATTCGTTTCGGGGAAATAGGTAACCGTATTTTTTTCGGGAATGGGATATGCGACAATAATAAACAGGGGCGCAATTCGTTCAATACCGTCATCGTAATTAAACAGGTCTACCTTATCGCCCGTTTTAAAGCCGGCTTTATCAATATCCTTTTGATTCATGAACACTACGCGCCGCTCATTATGTATGCCGCGATAGCGGTCATCAAGGCCGTAAATGGTTGTATTAAACTGGTCGTGCGTTCGGGTTGTAGCCATCATGTATTCGTCATCAGCCAAGCGGTTGTCAGGAAGTTCGGTAAGAGTGAATGGGGCGCGATAATCGTATTGCTTTGCAAACCGCTGTTCATCACGGGCAGCATTGGGTAAATAAAATCCACCTTTTTCCCTTACCCGTTTATTATAACCTTCAAAACCCGGGATGCATTGCTCAATATCATCTCTTATAGCGTCATAACTGTCATGATAGCGTTGCCAATTTACTCTTGCCCCACTGCCAAAAGTAGCCATTGCCATGCGGCAGACAATCTGGGCTTCGTTAACAAGATGGTTCGATACCGGATCTAACATACCCCGGGAATGTTGTACCACGCCCATAGAGTTTTCAGTAGATATCATCTGCAATTCACCGTTAACAATATCCTTATCGCTACGCCCGTAAGTAGGTAAAATCAACGCCTCTTTTCCGTGAATCAAATGGCCCCGGTTTAGTTTAGTAGAAACGCAGGCCAGTAAATCGAGTTTACGCAAGGCATTAGCGGTGTACGTTGTATCAGGAGTTGCCGACAAAAAATTACCACCCATGCAAAAAAGTACTTTTATCTTTTCTTCATGCATCGCTTTAATAGCCCTTACTACATCGTACCCGTGTTTACGCGGCATTTCAAAACCATAAAATTTTTCAAGGCGGTCCAGTTGCTCATTTGATGGCTTTTCATCAATCATCATTGTGCGGTTGCCTTGCACATTGCTATGTCCCCTCACCGGGCAAACACCACCGCCTGGTATACCAATGCTTCCCTTCATCAACAAAATATTCAGTATTTCCCGGATCATATCCACGCCGTTAGGTTGCTGGGTAAGCCCCATCCCCCAACAGATGATAATGCGCTTTTTAAAGGCAAGCATCTGGGCGGCCTCATAAATGGCTGCAGGCGTAAGTCCTGCCTCTGCTGCCAGATCATCAAGGTTATATTTTGAAAATTGCTCAACAAATGAGTCAAAATTCACCGTCTTTTCTTTTATAAACCCATGATCCAATACTTCACCCGGGGACGTTTTTTCAAAATCGAGCAACAGCAGCTCGATAGCCTTTAAAAACGCCATATCCCCGTTTATTTTCACCGGCAAATACAAGTCTGCCAGCTTTCCTCCATGTCCTAAAACACCCGATACTTCCTGCGGATTGCGAAAGCCCATCAGGCCTGCTTCCGGCAACGGGTTGACCGCTATAATTTTTGCGCCGTTCTTTTTTCCTTTTGCAAGCGCACTCATCATTCTTGGTGCATT
>JBCNOR010000185.1:0-8786 GCA_039593785.1 Niabella sp.
ACCTGGCCTATGATGGAGATAATGATAATTTCAATGTACAAACCAAATCATCGCTGGTATGGACGCCAAGATTTGAAAACAAGAACCATAACTTTACAGGACTGGTTAATATGATGACCTACGATGGAACCAGTGTATCCTACCAGGCACGCACGTCTAACACGCCATCATCTGAATTGCAGGACCCCTCTATCCCATCCCGCGTTAACGGAGCGCTCTCTAATTTATCTGCACGTACCAATAAAACAGCCAATGCCAACGTTTTGGTAAATGGGGTATACGCGTTTATGGACCGCTATATTATTAATGCAGGTTTACGCGGCGATGTTACTTCCAAGCTGGCAAGATCAGAACGTTATGGCCTCTTCCCTACCGTATCTGCCAGGTGGAGAGTGTCGGGAGAAAAGTTCCTGGAAAATGTGAAACAGATTGACGATCTGAGTTTCAGGTTCAGCTATGGACGCAGCGGTAATGCACCTAAAGACGATTATACCTTCTACAATTTGTATGACAATTTTGACTGGGACTTCATGAGCGAATCGGGCATTTACCCCAGCCGCATGGGATTGACACAGCTGAAATGGGAAACAGTAGTGGGCACCAACCTGGGACTTAGCCTGGCCATGTTCAAAAACAGGATCAACCTCGATCTTGAAGTTTATCGTAACCGTACCATTGACCTGTTCTTTAAAGACCTGCAGATATCTTCTATTAATGGATACGATGCAGTAAATATGAACGTAGGAACGATGGACAACCAGGGTTGGGAGCTGAACATCAATACAAAGCCCTATACCAGCAAAACATGGCAGGTAGATTTCAATTTTAATATTTCCTCTGCCCAGAATATGATCCGTGAAATATCTGAATATTACCCGCTGGAAAAAGGAAACAGTGCCGCTAACGGACAATACATTACGTATATGCAGATCAACAACCCTTTTGGTTCATTCTATGGCTACAGGTACCTGGGCGTGTACAAGGATAAAGATGCCACCTTAGCCCGCGATGCAGCAGGCAATGTAATAGTTCGCCCGAATGGCGAGCAGGTATATATGCGCTTTAATTATCCCATTGTGGATTATATATTCCAGCCGGGTGATGCCATGTATGAAGACGTGAATAAGGATGGTACGATCGACTACCGCGATATCGTTTACCTGGGTAACAGCAACCCGAAAGTATTTGGTGGCTTTGGTATCAACCTGGGATATAAAAACAAACTGCGTTTATCTACCTTCTTCAATTTCCGTACCGGTTACGAAATTATTAACGGAACGGAAATGGCAACTACCAATATGTTTGGTTATGACAACCAGAGCACGGCAGTACAAAGAAGATGGCGTAAAGAGGGCGATGTTACAGATATCCCCCGTGCGCTGTACCAGGCGGGTTACAACTGGCTGGGCTCTTCCCGTTATGTAGAAAATGGTTCGTTTCTAAGATTCAGAACCATAACACTGCGTTATAATTTCGATAAAAACCTTTTGACAAAAATGGGATTGAAAAATCTAAGCGCTTATGTAACGGGTGAGAACCTGATGACATTGACAAAGTACACCGGCCAGGATCCGGAAGTATCCATGAGAGGTTCTGACCCTTTCCGTGTGGCTACGGATAACTCCATGACCCCACCGGTGAAAATGTTCACCCTCGGCTTAACCGCTTCATTTTAATGTATAAACACTAGAAAAGACGAAATGATGAAAAGTTCAATATATCTGTTTACTCTGACTGTAGTCTTCGTTGCAGGCTTCTCTTCCTGTGCCAAAAAATTCGATTTAGTCCCGCCAGATGGTATTATCCGTGAAAATTACTGGCAAACCAAAGAGCAGGTACATGCTGCTGTGATTGGTTGCTATGCCTCTTTAATGAACGGTGGTACAAGTGCCGCAACAAGGGGGCCGGCTGAAACCTTTTTTGTGTGGGGAGAAATAAGGGCAGATATGGTTACCCCCTCACTGGGAACCCGCGCCGAAGAAAATGAGATATTTAATATCAGTACCCAGCAAAACAATACCATCGTAGACTGGCGCCCCATTTATAACGTCATCAACTACTGCAATACAGTGTTAGATTATGCGCCGTCTGTATTACAAAAAGACCAAACCTTTACGCAGGAAGCCCTGAACGGATACCTTGCAGAAGCCAAAGCGCTGAGAGCCCTGATGTATTTCTACCTGGTGAGAAGTTTTGGTGATGTGCCTCTGAAATTAAAATCTACTGCAAGTGACGAAGACATTGTACAGTTAGCAAAAAGTACACAACAGGAAGTGCTGGCCCAGATTGTAAAAGACCTCGCTGAAGCTGAGCCTAATGCAGTAGCTACTTACGGAGATGTTCGGGACAAAGGCCGCATCACACGCTACACCGTGAATACGATCCAGGCTGATGTTGCATTGTGGATGGAGAATTATCCTGCTGCTATCGCTGCCTGCGACAAAGTTATCGGCTCCAGGCGCTTTGGCCTGATAGCTTCAAGCGCTGCCTGGTATAACACCTTATACAGAACCGGCAACTCCAATGAAAGCATTTTTGAAATACAGTTTAATCAGCAGAAACTGAATCCGTTCTTTAGCATGCACGCTCTTCCGGCCACCCGCAGGTATATAGCGGCCAACAGGGTAATGGACCAGATATTTACCACGGAACTGAACCTCTTCACAGGCGCGCCGGACATCCGTTCCAGCGGAGCATCGGTAAGAGCCGAAGACAATGCTATCTGGAAATATATCGGAACTAACAATGAAGATATGATTGCCCAGGCCGACTCATACACCCATTGGTTCTTTTATCGCTACGCTGATATATTACTGATGAAGGCTGAAGCCCTGGCACAAATGGACGGTCGCGGTGCCGAAGCGCTTGAGCTGGTCAACCAGGTACGCAACCGGGCCTTTGCACCCGATGCCACCAATAATAATCCTGATATCTCTAACAAAGAGGAGCTGTCACTGTATATTTTAGAAGAACGTGCCAGGGAGTTTGCTTTCGAGGGTAAGCGCTGGTACGATGTATTGCGCTATGTAAAGAAAAATAACTATGCCAATATTGCCTATTTGCAGGAGATGGTTGCAGGTATTGTACCAGCCAGTTCAGTAAGAACGGCACAGGCTAAAATGCTTGACTACAATAGCCACTACTTCCCTATATACTTTTATGAACTGCAAACCAATAAGCAGTTAGTTCAAAATCCATTTTATAAACAATAAAATTAACGAGGATGAAAAAGTTTGCCTACTTACTTATGGTAACGCTCGCAACAGCCTCAGGCCTGTTTTTAAACAGCTGTCAGAAAACACAGTTGCAGGAAGCCACCTCCAACGATCCCAATATTTTGCAGTACCTGCAGAACGATTCGCTGGCACGTTTTTCAAAACTGGTAACCCTGATCGATAAAGCTGGCTATACTACTGCATTTAACACCTACGGGACCTATACTTTTTTTGCGCCTACCAATGAAGCGGTAGATGCCTATATGCGGAAAAAAAATATAGCATCCCTTGAATCTTTTACCAAAGAGCAATTACAGGACATTTTGAAATTTCATCTGCTTGGTGAGAAAGTATTCACTTATAATTTCAATGACGGCAAACTGCCCTCTATTACCGACTATGGTCAATACTTAATCACCAGTGTGTCTAATGTAAATGGTGTATCATCCTACATTGTGAACCGCCAGGGCAAGGTATTGCAGCAAAACATCGAACTGGGTAATGGTATTATACATGTCATAGACAAAGTACTGGAGCCTACAGAGTTAACCTTGGCGAAGTTACTGGAACAGGATCCGGAATATTCCATATTTACAGAAGCACTGAAAGCCACAGGTCTCTTTAACAAACTGAATACGCAGGCTGTAGCCAATGGCGATACCTTATGGTATACGGTGATTGCCGAAAAAAACCAGACCTACCTCGATTCCGGTATCGTTGACTTTGCAGCACTTAAAACAAAATATTCCAAATCCGGCAATCCTGCTGCTCCAACAGATGGATTATACCTGTATATGGCCTATCATATCTTACCGGATATTAAGTTCCTGGCAGATATTGTAACAGCTACATCGCATGAAACATTGGCCCCTCTTGAGGTATTGACCAATAAATTCATTAATAATAAAGTACTGATCAACGATGACAGCTATACCACTATTAATGGACTGGTACATGAGCCGGGTGTAGAACTGAATATTGCCACCAGCGACAGAAGTGCTATTAATGGCGTGCTGCATCATGCCATGGGAGGCATTGCTATTAAGGAAAGAAAACCGTTTGCCGTTTACTGGGATCTTTGCGCTACACAACCTGAGTTGACAAGACTGAGCGCCATCTATGGCAAAAAAACCTATCTATTTGATTTTGGTGATGGCAATACCTTTAAAGATTTGAAATGGGAAAAAAGCTGTCTCAAATATCGTGTAGCGTCGGGCGGTTATTTAAAAGACTACTGGCAAATGGGTATGGGCCGCTCCTCAAGTAATACCGAGAATACAGGCACCTGCGCAGGTAACAACTGGATAGAATTTACCACCCCGTTATTAGTAAAAGGTAAATATAAAGTATGGTTCTGTTACTACACTCAAAACAGCACCGTGAGCGCCGTTCAGGCATCCTTTAACGGAACACCTCTTACCAGTGCCCTGATTGAGTTCCACAAAAAGATATCTTCCGTACAACCTAAAGACGAAGCCAACCTGGCAGCCCTTGGCTGGAAATGGTGGGCAGGCACGTCTCCTTCCGGTTCTACGGTAGGTCGCATGTTGGGCATTGTTGACGTAACCTCCACAGGCCGTCATAAAATCAAATTCGAGTTATTATCCGGTCAGAATGCCGACTGCAATTTTGATATGGTACATTTTATTCCTATTGACTGGCCCAGCCAAACCAGTCCACGCTTCGACCCGGATGGTAAAATTGTTTACTAAAAATTAGATAATAGATCAGTCTGGCGGTTTCAATAAACCGGAACCGCTTTTATAAATCTTTTGCTTCAGGCAGAAGTACTTAAGCGAAATATCAAAAAAAATTAGATGAAAAAATTATCGTTTCTGATAGCTGGTATCACTTTTCTTGTAACGATGGAGGCCTGTAAAAAATGGGAAGATCATATTGCGCTTCCCGAACAGCAGCTATCTGAAACATTGATGGAACATATTAAAAAAGACACCCAGTTGAGCAGCTTTGCCCGTTATGTGGAACAAACCGGCCTGGACAGCCTGCTCAATGCCTCTAAAAACATAACTGTTTTTGCACCCGGTAACGAGGCGTTGGCATCCCTGCCCGGCTCGGTAACCTCCAACCCGGCACAACTGAAAGCTTTCCTGCAAAATCATATATCAACCAATGCATATTTTACGCGTGATGCCGTAGACTCGCTGAGGGTTCCTATGATAAATGGCAAAAGAATATTTTTTATAGCAAGAAAATTTGATGAGGCCAATATCACTGAAAGTGATATTTATGTGAGCAACGGTGTATTGCACAAAATTGATAAAGCTATTGCTCCTTTACAAAGTATATGGGAGTATATATTGGACAGCAAGAGCAGCTTCCTTCAGAACAGCTATATATCATCGCTGAATTATCTGGGCCAGGACCCCAATCTCGCGGAATTAGACAGCATTAATCCGACTACCGGCGAACCGGTATACAAACCGGGTACAGGTATTGTCAATATCAATACTTTTAAAACAAAAGTTTTGGATGTAGCCAACGAAGACAGTCTCTTTACCTATATACTGCTTACGAACGATGCCTTTAATACGGAAAAAACAAGACTGCGTCCATACTTTAACGGTGCCAATGCCGACACAGCCAACAGTAATGCTTCATGGGCTGCGGTAAAAGACTTTGCCGTAAGAGGCTTGTATACCGAAGCGAATTTACCGGCGGTTCTCGAATCGAAATTCGGTGTAAAGATCGCTATGAATCGCTCCTCCATCGTTTCAGTAAAAAAGTTAAGCAACGGCATAGCCTACGTAATGAATGCATCCGGCATCACCTTACAGGAAAAGATACCGGTAGTTTATGTTGAGGGAGAAAACCCGTATGGCTTTTCGGTTCCCAATTCGGCTACTATTTTTTACAGGGACCGGATGAACCCGCTTACGGGGAAAAGTTTTAAAGACATCTACCTGAACATGGGTAGCGGCGGCGCTAACAGGTATGTTTCTTATTATACTAATCAGCTTTACACAACCAAATACAAAGTATACTTAATGTCTTTAAATGATAAAGTGATCTCACCGCAGGCCGATGGCACTTACGGCACAGATTCAACACTGAACCATACCGTTCGGATATTTAACAGGCAGGCAGATACGCTGGCGCTGCGGTTTGAAAATTCTGTCAACGTAACAGCTAATACTTACACAGAATTCTACCTGGGCGAGTTTACCAATGATGAATACAACTGGTTGCTGTCCTACCCAACAAGCAGTCCAGCCGGAGTAGCTTACACACTAAATCCTGCTACAAGGTATATCAGGGTAGTAGCACCGGCAACAGCAACCGGCCGCCCGTTTAATCTTACGGTGAACTACCTGAGGTTTGAACCTGTGTTTTAAAACTGATTGGCTAATATTTACGACTATTATCACTTATAACAGATTATGCGAAGAATATTTAATATAGTGAAGATCCTCCCGGTACTGTGTCTCCCGGTTTTAAGTACCACGGTTGATGCGCAGGAAACAATACCTCCAGGTGCTCCGGCTGCTGTTACTAAATTGGGCAATCCTGTTTCGGGAACGATCAGGGATGCGGCTACCGGTAAACCTGTGGTGGGCGCCAACATTACCTATAAAGAATTTGCAGCAGCCATAAGCGATACTTCCGGAAGGTTTACGATTGACGCACCCTGGAATGATATCACTTTATTAATAACTGCAGACGGTTACCAGGCGAAGGAAATCGCATTAAAAGGAAATAAGGACATTGTTATCCAATTGCAGAAAACCGGCTTCCAGTCTTTTTACGAAGACATCACCCTTCCCACGGGAACCCTGTTACGCAGCAAGTTAGCCAATGCGGCAACTACTGTTAAAACGGATGGCGCCTGGTCCAACATACCTGAAACACCCGACGCTTACCTGCAGGGTCGTGTAGCAGGCTTACAGTCTATCCGCAGATCGGGAACACCCGGCATTGGAGCAGACCTTTTCCTGAGAGGTTACAATTCTCTTTTTGCATCGAACCAGCCCATGATCATTGTTGATGGTGTGTATTATGACAACGGCGCTTATGGTAATTCCCTGGTGTCAGGATACTATAACAATCCGCTTTCTTTTATCGACCTGAAAGACATTGATGATATTACCGTGCTTAAAGATGGTTCTTCTTTATACGGTGCTAAAGCAGCCAATGGTGTGATCATTATTACAACCGCAAGAGCCCGCGAAGAAGCTACTAAAATTGATGCGGCAGTTTATGGAGGTGTTTCTTTCGCTCCCTCTACCATTCCGGTAATGGGCGCAGGTAATTACAGGAGCTATTTATCAGAGATGTTGCAATCCAAAGGCCTGTCTGCTTCAGAAATCCAGCAGCTCCCCTACATGAACGACGACATTAATAACCCGGAATATCACAGGTATCATTCCAATACCGATTGGCAAAACCAGGTGTTTAGCCAGCGATATACACAAAATGCTTACTTAAAAATTACCGGTGGTGATAATATCGCCAAATACGGACTCTCTATCGGCTACTTAAACAGTAAATCACCTTTAGAGGAAACAGGTCTGAACCGTTATAATATGAGGTTCAATGCCGACCTGAACCTGAGCAAAAGACTAACCGCATCCGCCAATATCGGGTATTTCAGAAGCAGCTCTGACTTAAAGAACCAGGGCATTAATCCTACTACCAATCCTATTTACACGTCTCTGGTTAAAGCACCGTTTTTGCCTATTCATGTAATTGCTGATAATGGCCTGGAGTCTCCGTTATTAGCCGGGCGGGACACGCTCGGTTTTAGTAACCCGGCAGCTATCATTCAGAATATGACCGGCAATAATACCAGCTACAGGTTTGCGGGTGGCGTTACCTTCAACTACCAGTTGTCCAACAGCCTCACGCTGGGAACTACCATTGCCATTACCAGTCAGAAAAACAGGGAAAACTTTTTTATTCCCGAAAGAGGCATTGCTCCGGATACTTTGTTTAACGGAACATTGGCCCGCAACCGGTCAGGAGCCCAGGTAATCAAAGCCTTCAACACCTTCAATGATACCAGGATCAGTTATTACAAGGCTTTTAATAAACGGAACCAACTTAATGTTAAAGCCGGTGTGCGCTATAATAAAACAAATGGTGAGCAGGATTATGGTTTAGGTTTTAACGCTGCTACAGACCAGCTTACCGGCGTCGGTTACGGATTAAATACGTTGCGACAAATAGGTGGTAACCTCGGATCGGCTACCTGGTTGAATATGTATGTTAATGCCGATTACAATATGGCAGACAAATATTTTATCACTATTGCCAATGCCTTGGATGCATCGTCCCGCTTTGGTCATAAAATTGAAAATGCAGGAATTGAGATCGGCGGGCGCAGGTTCGGGGTATTTCCATCAGTAGGTGCAGCCTGGCTGATTTCTTCAGAAAACTTCATGGCAGCTGCGCCGGCTATCAACCTTGCCAAGCTGAGGTTATCATACGGCATCACCGGTAATGATGATATCGGCAATTACACCGCCCGTAGCTATTATATATCGCAAAACCTGCTGGGTGTAGCCGGCCTGGTACGTGGCGGTATTGCAGACGAAAGATTACAGTGGGAACAGG
>JBCNOR010000186.1:0-8740 GCA_039593785.1 Niabella sp.
GCCTCTGTAATAGTGCCATTGGCGTTCCAGGGACCGATATTGATATTCTGCCAGTCAGGTAGCCCGGCCACTTTGAAAATCTTTTCCCGTATATAATTACGGTGTGCCTGGGACACCGCTTCATCGGCCTGTTCATCCGTCATCTTTGCATAACTCTCCTTGCCATTTACTACGCATGGAATTAAAACACGGCACATGAGGTAATTAACGTTATCGTATTTCTTTTTCGTGAAATAACCGAAACCTGTAGTAGGCGTTTTCATTGTTTTACGCAGTGAAGCATAGTCATTGCCAAAATATGTAAGACCTGCTTTATGGGTGAGCAAATCCCTGACGGTAATCTTCCGGTTTTCCTCGGCAATATCCCATGATGAAGGTAGAAGATCTGAAAGGTAAGCATACTCATCAAGGTCTTTTGCTTCCAGCGCGCCCAGCAGCGCCAGCGCCGAAATGGTTTTGCTGCAGCTACCTGTGGCCTGGCGGGTAGTAGCGGTGTACGGAACCTCCTGGCCGTTGGTACTGAGTCGGGCTGAGCCGCCTGCATCATACTGAACGATTTTGCCATTTTGAGAAATGGCAAAGGACCACCCAACCGTTTTTCCGTTGAGGCTTTCGCGCATGTTTTCTGCAAAAAGTGCAGCGTCGAATCCCTGGTCTACAAAATTGGAAGGTTTCTGGCACGCTGTGAATGTCATTGTTGTAGCCACCAGGCCAATGCCTGTTTTTTTACATAAATTTTTCATTGTTTCGATTTTTAGTGTTTTGTTGAGCAAAGGTGCTATGCAGCCGAAATGGTTCAACAGCAGATTTAACGGATACCAGCTCCGGGTTAATGAAACAAAAAAATGGTGCAACAATGCCTGTCAACCTTTGCTCATAAAATGCCTGATCAATCAGGAATTGAAAAACTCAGAAAAGTTGATTTGAAAACTGCGGGAAGCGCTGATCAATCAACCTTACTTAATTCCCCATTCTGCTTGGTTAACCCAAAAGATCCATCCGTTAAAGCAGGGTGACAATACCCCTGGGGTATATATAATTTGCGTCTATTCTTTAATCAGGGAATGATTTAAAAAAGATTGTTCCCACAAATCTTCTTTAATAATGAAAACAATTGGTATAATAGGCGCAGGCATTAGCGGGCTTGCCGCGGCCAAAGCATTTCATGAGCGGGGGTACGCAGTAACCGTTTTTGAAAAAAGCGCTGCCATAGGAGGTGTATGGGATAAAAACAGGTTTTATCTTAATGTATCTACCCAAACAACAAAAAACGAATATGCATATTCCGACTTCCCGATGCCTGCTCATTATCATGAATGGCCTACCGGTAATCAAATGAATGAATACCTTAACAGCTATGCCAGGCATTTCGGTATGGATGGACTTATACAATGCAACCATACTGTTACCAAAATGGATTATGCAAATGGCAGGTGGCATCTGGCAATCACTCACACACCCGAAAATACTACGCGTGTCCATACTTTTGATTTTATAGTAATAAGCACAGGTACTTTTAGTAATCCCTATCTTCCTGATTTTCCTGGTATGAAAGAGTACCAGGCCGCGGGTGGGCAAATCCTCCATTCATCGGAGGTAAGGCACAAAGAAGTACTTGAAAAAAAACAGGTGGCTGTAGTTGGGTTTGCCAAATCAGCTACTGATATAGCTACGCAGGCAGCCGATCTTTCTTCGTCCTGTACTTTATTATTTCGTAAGGCCCAATGGAAAGTACCCCGTTTTTTTGCCAGCTCTGTCAACTTAAAATATTTGCTATTCTCCCGGTTTTCAGAAGCCTTTTTTGTGCCCTATCAAAAATCTGGTTTCCAAAAATTTTTACACAGTATGGGCAAACCTTTGGTTTGGATGCAATGGCGATTGATCGAACAATTGCTTATAGCACAATTTGGCCTTAAAAAATGCGGGTTGCTGCCAAAGCATCGCATTGAAGACCAGATCAGCTGCAGCCTGGGCGTAGCACCTGAAGGATTTTACAAAAAAGTACGAACCGGGAAAATCAATACCATACAGTCAGAAATTGACTATTTCACCAGCGATGGCATTGTGCTGAAAAACGGCAGCAAGATCAACAGCGATGTTGTTGTTTTTGGCACAGGGTTTAAACAAAGTCTTCCCTTTTTAAGCGCATCTCAACTGGAATTGATCAGGGATTCTAACGGTCAGTTTAACCTCTACAGGAACATTATCAATCCACGCCTTCCGGCTACTGGTTTTGTCGGATTCAACTCCAGCCTCTTTTCTACATTAACCTCCGAAGTGGCCGCCAACTGGCTGGCAGAATACGTAAGTGGCCATATCAACTTACCACATGAATCAATTATAAAAAAAGAATTTAACCTGATAGAACAATGGAAGATTAAGAAAAGACCGATAGCAAAGGAATTTAGTGGTTTGTGTGTTGCACCCTTTAATTTCCAGCATCTTGACCGGCTAATGCGGGATATGGGACTGCCTGTGAAACTAAGCAGATATTGGGGGTATAATTTTTTCAAACCGATTAATCCCAAAGATTATAATAAACTGCTGAATCGCCTGCGGACCGGCAACCACAATGCAGGGCCGGTAAAATCGAAAACTTTTTCCGGACAAAAAGAGAAAACACCGATAAAGGTCCTGCTACCTAAAGCCGAATATTAATATTTAAACCACGCATCTTAATAAACTAAAATTATCAACTAATGAATCTTAAAAATTTTCTATTTGCAATATTAAGCATCCTATTGACCATCTACTTTGTATCTTGTAAAAAAGATAACGCCGTCCCGGGCAATACGCTTGCTAACACAACCTGGTCCGGAACGTTTGTTGTTAAGGGTAATGGACCTGACCCCGTCACTTTAAAATTTGGTGCAGGTAATGACATCACTTTATTTTTCGGAGACCAGAATGCACCTGCTGAACATCAATGCAAAGGGCATTATACTTTTGGTGGTGGTAAGCTATCCTTTACTGTAACAGACTATTATAATGAAAAGATGTCGTTTACGGGAACACTTGGCGACGCTGCAATTAGCGGCACCTGGGGGCACGGCGATGCCAATAACGGCGAAGGAACCTTTAACGTAGCCAAAAAACAGATGTAGCTATTGCTACTGCGTATCCTTTCAATCGCAAAGCATACGCAGTAGGTTCATCAATAAGGCACAGCCTTCACTTAGGAATTCATCATCTTTAGTCTTGTTGTTTTTTGAGTATACTTTATTAAAAATATCCTTGAAGTATATAATCGTCTTTAGATTTCAGAAAAACCGTTAATTGAAACCGGCGTTTCGTTAATTGATATTCCCTATCTGTAATTTTTGATCCATCTTTACAGTAAAATGGAAGATTGATGTCTTTTTTAAAAGGCTGTATATTGCTGCTCGTATTTGCAATCACTGCTTCACCAGCGTATTGCCGGGATTTTCCTGCAGATTCCTGGAAAACGGTATCCTCGAGGAAAGCCGGTACTATAACGGTTTTATGGAATGAAATTGAACCTTTTATTTACCGGGATAAAAAAGGAAGGCTGATCGGGGTGGAATATGAGCTGATCGAAGGTTTCAAATCTTTTCTTTTGTCTCATTACAAAATTGATCTGCACATCAACTGGAAAGAACTTGAAAAATTTGATCAGATTTATCCTCAAATCAAAAATTCAGTTCAACCCGGTTTATTTGCAGTTTCTTATTACTCGATCACCCCTGAACGAAAGAGCGAAGTAAAGTTTTCTCCGCCCTACATGCCTGATTTAAATGTTCTGGTAACCAACAATAGCGTCCCTTTGCTTACCTCCGCAGCACAATTAAAAAATTTCATTACTTCCATGCATGGCTTTACACAACCCGGCACCACCATGGAAATGGATATGAATAAGATCAGGCAAGCTTATTATCCCAATCTCCCGATTACTTACAACCGGAAGGATGATTATGCTATTTTAGAGCAGGTAGCCGGTAATGCTTCATCATTTGCTTATGTTCCTCTGAGTATTTATGTGGTGGCCCTGCAAAGAGGCATGAAGGTTAAGCGTCAACGATTATTTGATGTACACCGGGAAGGTTTTGCCGCAATATACCCCATCAATAGCGACTGGACAGAGCCCATTGAAGCGTTTTTTAATTCGTTTGAATGTCAATCATTGGTAGCCTCACTCATCAGGAAATATTTAGGAGAAGAAGTAGCACCTATTATTCTTGAAGTATCGGCGCCGCGCAATATCGGAGAACAGCCTGATGACATTGAACTGTTGACCAAAGAGCGTGAAATAGTGACCCAAAGGCTAATGAACCAGGCAGCTGAATTCGAAAAACAGAAGTCGCTTCATAAGATGGCACTGCTGCTACTGGCTTGCTTACTTATTGTTGCAGCACTTTTATACGGACGATTCCGGATAAAAAATAAATTAAATCAAAAGCTGCAACAACGAAACCGGCTGATCAGCAATCAGAATGTGCAGATTGAAAATATGAACCATATGCTGAAGCTGAAAGTACTACAGTCGCGCATGAACCCTCATTTCCTATTCAATTCACTCAATTCTATTCAATACTTCATCGTCAGGAATGATAAAAAAATATCCCTGGAATACATTTCCCGGTTTTCAGCGTTCCTAAGAAAACTGATACGGTATGGAGATGAGTTGATGATAACTGCCGCAGACGAGGCCGCTTTATTAAAAGAGTATTTATGGCTGGAGCAAACCCGTTTTCCCGGACGGTTTGAATATGTTATTGAAATAAGTGAAGACAGCCGGGCTTTAAATATATTGCCGTTACTCACCCATGGCCTGGTTGAAAAAGCCCTATACGCCAGCATTCTCAATTTGGAACCGACATCTAAAGGAATGCTTAGCATATCTTTTCAGAATAGTGAAGATAAACTGGTAGCAATCATTAAAAGCAACGGAATAAGCCGGTCGGATGCAGAAATTTTACGAAATAAAAAAGGGTTGGAAGAGGCAGACCCCGAGGAAACACTTAACAAAAGAATCCAACTATACAATCAACAGGGTAAAGGCCCTATAGCCATTCATTATAAAGAAGAAAGCCATGTAAACGAATCAAGAATGGAAATACCTCAACCACTTTTTTAAATTCCCTTTATCTACCTTAACATTTTACAAACTAAAAATTGCCTACGATGAAATACAAAACGATAATTGTTGAAGATGAAGTCATGAGCCTGGAGTTTTTAAAAACCCTGGTAAATGAGTTTTGTACCGAGTTACAAATAATCGGAACGGCTTCCAATGTGAAAGATGCAGTACAGCTGATAGATGCACATTCCCCGGATATTGTGTTTATGGATATTGAAATGCAAACCGGTACTGGGTTTGACGTATTGCAGGAAATAAAGGAAAGAAATTTTCACGTCATTTTCACTACCGCTTTTGATCATTATGCCATTAAGGCCATCAAGTTCAGCGCAATAGACTACCTGCTAAAACCTATAAACCTGGAAGAACTGCAGGAATCTGTAACTAAAGCTATTATAGCTTTGAGGCAGCAGCAACAGGAGAGTAAAATAAAACTGCTGATCAGGAACCTCGAACGCTCCGGCAAAGACGGTTTTTCGATAAGTCTTTCTACATCCGAAGGCATAGAATATATTAAGCTATCCCAGATTATACGACTGGAGGCCAACGGACCTTACACTACTTTTTTTACAAAAAATCAAAAGAAGATAATGGTCAGCAAAAACCTCAAGGAATATGAGCTACTTCTATCCGATCATGATTTTTTCAGAATTCATAATTCCTATATTATCAACCTAAATGAAATTAACAGGATGACTAAAGCCGACGGCGGATATGTAATAATGAGCGATGACGCTATGATTGCCATATCGCCCAGGAAAAAAGAACAATTTATCCGGCTGATGTCACAGCGGCTGGTATAGGAATTCAAAGCCCTTTTTAGGCCAGAACTTGTTTCAGCACAACTATTTTCAAGGATTTTACCGTGGTTCTTGTTCAAATAAAAATTACTCGTCATCTGCATCTGCAGAAATCATTTCATCATCAAAGCGGGCTTTGAGAAAAACAGACAGAAATATTGCACCCGTAGTTAAAGTAATAGCCCATATGACCAGGATGATTCCAATAGCAGATAATAAATAACCCATAATTTATCTTTTCCATCGTTTATGCGTCCAAAGCCAGCCGCCAGGTTCTTCCCTGATATTTTCTTCTAATAAATCAACATATTTCCTTGTTATTGCACCCTCTGATGCTGACTCAACCTGAGAGCTTACCGGTTTACAGGTTACCCTGTACCTTCCTTTTGATATTTGTTTAATATGTAGGTAAACCACAACTGAATTACTTTTACACGCTAATTTTTCCATTCCTGAAAAGAAGTGTGTGTCCTGGTTTAAAAAGCGAAATCTGAAATTATCTTCATTCACCGGCGGGCATTGGTCTGCCAGAAAAAGATATACCGCCCGGGATGAGTTTTTAGAAATAAGATGCCGGATCACTGATTTATCCGTAATTACCTTCATACCAAAACGGGTACGAAACTTAATCATCAACCTGTTCATGATACCCGAACTCAGTGGTTTGTAAACTGCGTAAATTTCATGATTAATTTTGTAGGCCATGAAATGCAGCATTTCCCAATTACCACAATGCCCGAGGCAGGCGATGACGTTTTGTCCTGATTCGATAATATTATCTAATTGCTCGAAATCCGCGAATTCAATTTTCTTATCCAATACTTCGGGAGAAACCGATATCGCTTTTATAATATCGGCAAAATGCAAAATAAAGCTGCGGTAAAACTTCTTTATAATAATGCTGATTTCCTCATACCGCTTATAGGGAAATGAACGTGCCACATTCTGGAGAACTACTTCCCTCCGATACCTTACAATATAATAAGTGAGAAAAAATGCCAGGGTTCCGCCCCGGTAGATCCAGGTTACAGGAAGTAAACTTGCCAGGTATAAAGTAGTATAAATAAATCTATAAATAACCGACCTAAGGGCCTGTTTGATTCTCATAAATGTAAACCTCCAATATCAATAAAGTAAAACCCGGTAATATTTACCAACTATTACAAGTTGTATTTTTACCAAATCTTTTTGCAAACCTCAAATTCATGGTGATATATACTCAGCACCCTTACATAGTACCTCGCAGTATTGTACTACGGTATTTAATTGCATGGGCCTGGCTCATCCAAAAAATTTCGTTTGCCACTTTCATGTTCTTTTTTGTAATAAGATCAACGTCCTGATATTATTACAACTAAGTTGGAGCTAACCCCTATAGCAGTCATATAAAAAAGTATTTTTTCTTGTTTGTTACTTATTTTACACGTTCATTGAACTGGCATTGATCTCGAATGTCGACCTATTCATATAGCTTTAATTTAAAATCCTGTATGCGACGGTAAATTACAAATGTTTTCAATAGATATAAGTGAGTACAGAGGGGCTTAATTACGCTGATATCGCCAACACAATTTGCAGATTTTGAAATAGGACTGAGACAAATACATCATTATTCATGAGGCCGCAGACATTTTACAAAGATGCAATGCCTCTGCCTGATTTTGTTCAAATTCAGATAGCCCTTTCAAGCATAAGCGAGTGGATATGCCCTATTGTCTATGCGTATAAGGCATTTTTTGAATGTGGATCACTGGAGCCTGCGCCTCCACCCCACGCTTTATTTGAAAAGACTGACAAGTTTTAATTGAACGAAGCCCGGAACTCCATGGGCGACTGACTGGTTTTGTTTTTGAAAAGCTTACTAAAACTTTGAGCATGTTCAAAGCCAAGTTCATAAGCAATTTCGGCAACGCTTAGCTGCGTTGTGGTCAACCGCTGCTTTGCTTTCTCTATTAATTTTCCGTGGATATACTGCTGCGCGTTCTGGCCGATGAGCGAGCGCAATAAATCACCCAGATAACCGGGAGAAAGGTTTAGCTGGTCGGAAAGAAATTTCACTGTAGGAACACCATGATCCATAGCTTGCCTGCTATTTAAATAGTTTTCCAGTATTGCTTCTGTTTTCACCAGAATATCATCGTTGGCCACTTTGCGTGTAATAAACTGTCGCTTATAAAAGCGGTTGACATAACTCAACAGCAATTCGATCTGGGCTATCATCACCTCCTGGCTGAATTCATCTACACGGCTATTGAGCTCCTGTTCCATGTTCCTGAAAAGCGAAAGGATGATCTCCCTTTCAGTATCAGATAAATGCAATGCTTCGTTGGATGAATAAGCAAAGTAACCATACTGCTTAATTTTACCTGCTAAAGGATAACCCAATAAAAAATCGGGATGGATGAGCAGAATATAACAATAGGTTTTGCTGTTATAGTCTGTACTGCCTACCAGTTGATTGGGCGCTAAGAAAAGCATGCTTCCTTCATTGTAATCGTAATAAGCACGTCCGTACTTCAATCTGCCTTTATTATGAGTAATGAAGGTGATCTTATAGAAACTAAGCACATCATAAATAGGAGCCATACTTGTGTTAAAGGGATTGTGCTCATTAAAGTGAACCAGGCTGATCAGCGGATGCTGCGGTTTAGGCAGGCCAAATGCCTGGTGTGTTTCGGATATTGATATAAACCGTATGAGTTGATCGTCCTTATTTTTCATCATATAAATGTACTAAAAAACCGGGGCTATTTCAGGCCCCGGCGTCATTGATCTCTTTTAGGTTACCATGGAATGATATTGTTTGCACCTGCGTAATGAGCAGGACCCGTAAAACTTCCGG
>JBCNOR010000187.1:0-8649 GCA_039593785.1 Niabella sp.
GAGCAAAAAACAAATACTCGTTATTGGCAGTTTTAATGATTACCGAATTGCCCGGCACATAAACGGGATTCATGGTGCCCGGCATATTATCCTTTATTCCGTCAACTACCAATACTACTTCTCCATCACAGGGTGCAAAGAGTTCCTGGCCAAAAGCATAATAGTCTTTATTGGTAGTCCCATTCGTTTTAAAGGATTTCCCTTTTTCATCGGTAATAACCAGGTCAAAGGCATTCTTCTGCGCCTCGTGTTCTACATGGTAGTTTAACGTTTTGGTATCTCCGCCCCAGATCACCGTCCACTCTCCTTTAAACGGCAAGGCCATAGGTGTTTTATTTCTTCCGGGCTTCGGCAGATTATTTTCTTTAAACGGCTTTACAAACAAACCATTTATTTTTGAGTTTTGATCGACAGAAATATTAACAGCAAGTAAAGCCTTTTCAAAGGTTGTTTTGTAAGAGGCATAGGTTTGCTCATATGTAACAAACTCTTTTTTCACAATCTTCCCAGCCTGCTGTTTCAGGCCAGTTAAGAACTCCCTGGTTTTATTAACGGGCAAGCTGCTTTGCATCTCCGGTGAAAACTTTGCATAGATCACATCAAAATTATCAGCATTATAATGCTGCTCAAAGCTATCTGCAACGGCTTTGTAAGATGGTTTTTCAACCTGCCCCGATGCGAAATTTACCAGTACAAAAACCGCTGTAAAAACTAAGATATTTTTCATTAATCTAACTTATAACAACACAGATGAGCGCGCTGGCGTTGAACCCAAAATCTAGTCTACCGCCTTATTCCTGCTCATAAAAATATAATAAATGGGTATGCCTATGGCCACGATCACCAGGCCAAATAAAGAAGTGGCGGGTTTATAAAACAGTAATCCCAATGCCATAGTACCTGCCATTAAAATATAAATAATGGGTATAAAAGGAAAACCAAAAGCCTTATAAGGCCGTTCCGCATCCGGGCGGGTTTTGCGCAGCCGGAACACCGCTAAAATAGTAAGAATATAAAACAGAAGGGTAATGAACACTACATAATCCAGCAGCAATCCATATTTACCACTTAAACATAAAAGGCTAGCCCATATACACTGCGCCCATAAGCCCCAGGCAGGAACGGCATTCTTATTTAAAGTAGCTGCCTGCGGCAGGAATAGCTTGTCCTGCGCCATCGTATAAAATACTCTTGCCCCGGTGAGCACCAGGCCGTTATTACATCCAAAAGTAGATATCATGATCATAACAGCAATAATGGCAGTGCCATAGCTACCAAATATATTGGTGGACGCAGCAGTTGCCACCCGGTCCTGCACCGCAAAGGCAATATTCGGATCGGCAACTTCTGTTGCATAAGCCGCCAGGCCGGTTGATGCTGCCGGTGTTAAGGGTAGCACTGCCGTATACATCACGTTGGTCAATACATAAATGATAATAACAATCAGCGTACCCAGGAACAGGCTTAATCCCACGTTTTTCTTTGGGTTTTTAATTTCCCCGGCTATAAAAGTTACGTTTTCCCAGGCCACACTACTGAATACAGAGCCTACCATGGCTGAGCTTACAAGACCAATTGCCAGGAATACAGAGGAAGGTTCCTTAAAGAGCGACCATCCTATCTGGTTACCAGCCTCGTCTTTGACAGCTTCTGTAAACTTAAAATCAAAAGCATTGGTCCAGTTATTATTCCATATATCGGCCTTGGCTGCCAGTAAAAAGCCAAACAACATTAAACCAAAAAGCGAAAACAATTTCACTACCGTAAATACGGATTGTATGATCTTTCCTTCTTTTACGCCCCTTGTATTTACATAGGTTAAAAAGATGATCAGTGCAATAGAGACCAGCTGCGCCGGGTACAGTTTAAACCAGCCGGCCTGGAAAATAATATTTTCATCGGCCAGGGTTAAGGCCGGTATGAAATACCCTGCAAACTTGCTGAAAGCCACGCCCACGGCAGCTATGGTACCGGTTTGTATTACGGAGAAAAAACTCCAGCCATATAAAAAACCGGTAAAAGGATTGTATGCTTCCTTCAGGTACACATACTGCCCGCCGGCCTTGGGAAACATGGATGATAATTCGCCATAAGTGACAGCCGCAAAAACGGTCATCAACCCGGTGATGATCCATAAAGCAATCAACCAGCCTGAACTTCCTACGCTACACGTCATGTCCGCACTTACTATAAAAATACCGGAACCTATCATGGATCCGGCAACTATCATGGTACCATCAAAGAGGCTTAAGGACTGTTTAAACTTTTCAGCAGACATAGAATTGTTTTAGTGAGGACTACAAGATAACATAAAATGTAAAATTTAAAATGATAAATGTAGATCGGGCAGTTCATTACCTCAAAAGCTAACCCTTCCCTTTCATCCACATCGGCTTTAACTTAGCGATCTTTTTATAAACAGGACAGGTTTCGCTATGGCAACCCGGCAAATAGCCCGTGCTCATTAAAAATTCATTGACGATCTCACCGCCGGTAAACTTAAAAGTTTTTTTAAACAGCTTCATCCACTCTTCTTTGGTTTTAGGATGATGCTGGTCCAGCCAGTTTTTAAAAGACCCGGATTCTTTTTGCAGTCCTATAATGGTTTTAGCGTTTTCTATTGCGGCATTTATTTTCAACCGGTTTCGAATAATACCCGCATCCAGCATCAATGCGTCAAATTTCTTTTGTTTATAGCGGCTCACTTTTTCAATATCAAACTGGTCGAACGCCTTATAAAAATTATCTTTCTTTTTCAGAATCGTTTCCCAGCTTAAACCGGCCTGGTTGATCTCCAGCACCAGACGGGCGAACAGCTCATTATCCGAATGCATGGGGAATCCGTACTCGTTATTATGATAATGCTCATGCACCGTTCCCTTACCCTTTCCTTTTACAAACTCGCAGTAATAATTTGACATAGCTGCAATTTGCAAAAAAAATTGTATTTTTTTTTGCTGGTAACAAATGGGCTCTTATATTTGCACTCCCAATTACGAACAAGGGTGATAAAAAAAGGGAGTTTAGCTCAGTTGGTTCAGAGCATCTGCCTTACAAGCAGAGGGTCGGCGGTTCGAGCCCGTCAACTCCCACTAAAAAAAAGCAGTTACAACAAAGTAGCTGCTTTTTTATTTACCCTCTATTTTAATGGGGGCCAGCAAAGAGCAATACTAAAACTATGGATTTAGAAGCATTTTTTAATAAACTCCACCGGTTAAAAATAGCTTAGCAATAAAATGAGCACGATTTTACGACACCAGTTAGAAAAAATCACGCCGCTTTCAGACGAAGAATTTGAATACGTTTTATCCCATTTCACTGAAAGAAAATTCAGGAAACACCAGTTTTTAGTGCAGAACGGGCAACCGGTTAAGTTTGATTATTTCATTTTAAACGGATGTGTGATGTCTGATCACACTGACGATGAAGGCAAAATTCATATTATACAATTTGGCATGCAGGACTGGTGGATCACAGACTACCAGGCTTATTATAATCAAACGACTGCCACCACGGATATTGATTGCATAGAAGACACTGAAGTACTTTGCCTGTCTTATGAAAACAGGGAAAAACTATGTTCTGAAATGCATAAGATCGAACATTTTTTCAGGAAGAAAACCAACACCCGCAATGTTGCATTGCAGCAACGCATTCTTTCGCTGATCAGCAACAATGCAAAAGAACGATATAACAACCTGCTGGAGCAATATCCCCAGCTTTTTCAAAAAGTTCCCAAACATTTAATAGCTTCTTATTTAGGCGTAACAAGAGAAACCCTTAGCCGCCTCAACACTACTTCCAAATAATGTGATAAACCTCACATTAAAATCGTGAGCCATGTCCTTTCCCATCACACCGGGGCACCGGAATTTTGTACCATCATTTAAATCAAAAAATAATGGCAAAATTTCAAATTCAAAATGCGGCCAGCACCGTTAACTGGACAGGAAAAAAAATACTCGGATTACATACGGGTAGTATCAATATAGCAAGCGGCTTTCTTGAGCTTACCAACGGCTTGATCACAGGCGGTGAAATTAAAATGGATATGACTTCTATTGCAATTACCGACATTGAAGACATAAAAACCAACAGCGACTTTTTAGCACACCTGCAAAATGATGATTTCTTTTCAGTAGATAAATTTAAATCGGCAAGGCTCGAAATTACAGGTTCCAAACCCGCTGGTAATAACATATTAACGATCAGCGGCAACCTTACTATAAAAGACATTACACACCCTGTTAGCTTTGATGCAAAGGTTGAAATATTTACCGGGCACTTATATTCACTGGGTGAAATAGTTATTGACAGAACGATGTACAATATTCGTTATGGCTCGGGAAAATTTATCGGCAATCTTGGCGATAAGCTGATTTACGACGATTTCGATCTTCAGTTTAAACTGGTAGCGCAAAAGGCCTAAAGATGAAGAGACGAACCATTCTTAAAACCTTTGCACTAACAGGTGCATTGGGCAATTTATTTCCGGGCATTGCTGCTCCTTCACCCTTTAAAAAAAAGAAAATGTGGAATGAAACAAAACTTACAAAGTTACTGGGAATAGACTTCCCGATAGTTCAGGGACCATTCGGTGGCGGCTTGTCATCGGTAAATCTTACAAGCACGGTTTCAAATGCAGGAGCATTGGGCTCTTTTGGAGGACAACCTTTTTCTGCGCAGGAAATCATCGAAACCGGCCATGCAATACGGAAACATACCAACAAACCATTTAATATCAATTTATGGGTTAATGACCGTGATAGCCGTTTAGATAGCTTTGACAATGATGATTACAAAAAGCTTGCTGCATTATTTAAACCCTATTTCGATGAACTTGGTTTATCAATTCCGGATATGCCAACAGACCTAGGACCCAAATTTGAAGACCAGGTAGAAGCGATATTTGAAGTAAAGCCGGCTGTGTTCAGTTTTGTTTACGGTATTCCTTCTCAAAGCATTTTGGAAAAATGTAAGCAACTTGGAATAAAAACAATTGGTGCAGCCACAACCGTTGACGAAGCCATAGCTTTACAAAACGCAGGTGTCGACGCTATTGTAGCCACCGGGTTTGAAGCAGGTGGTCACCGGGTTTCTTTTTTACAATCAGCAGAAGATTCCCTGACCGGCACATTTGCATTAATACCACAAGTAGCCGATGCCGTAAAAATTCCGATAATAGCAGCAGGGGGAATAGCAGAAGCGAGAGGACTACAAGCCGCATTAGCATTGGGAGCTGATGCTGCACAAATAGGAACAGCCTTTTTAGCAACTGCACAATCCAATGCAACACAAGAGCACAAAGACAGATTATTTTCACCCCAAGCCAGGTACACTACACTGACGAAGGTATTTACAGGACGGCTTTCAAGAGGATTGCGTAACAGGCTGACCGATGAACTGAGATCTTATGAACAGGTACTAGCCCCCTACCCGCTGCAAGGTAAATTTATGGGTTACCTGAAAGCCTACCCCGCCACGATTGAATCCAACCCCGACTTTAAATCTTACTGGGCGGGACAAGCAGCTCCTCTACTCAAATATAAGGACGCAAGAATCCTGATTGAAAGTTTAGTGCACGAAATGAATAACAAAACTTCATAGAAAGTACAGACCGGTAATGCCGGAG
Organism: Niabella sp.; assembly: GCA_039593785.1. Lineage (GTDB taxonomy): Bacteria > Bacteroidota > Bacteroidia > Chitinophagales > Chitinophagaceae > Niabella. Next base: position 5,633 of record JBCNOR010000187.1, read on the forward strand.
AAGCAGACTATGGCCGGCGCTCAATAGCCTGCACGGCATCCTCACGCACTCGTGTCACCTTGGTATTAGTTATAAGCAGCCTTACCATCAACTTAACAGCACTGGGCATTAGTGTATCCAGTCAACGTCTATTTGTCACGTTAACGTAACAAATCCCTGTTTTTAGCCAATCTTAAGAATTATTTCACAAAAAACTGGCATAAAAATGGTATATTACGGTATTGATAAAAATTTATGAATATGGAAAAATTGAAAGTAGGTGACAGAGTGAGAATTGCAGGTCCATTACGCTCTGAAAATGTGTACGAAGTTTTAAAAGTAAGCTCTTTATATGTGAGTTTAGGAACGGATGGTTTTGCCACCCGTGTGATTAACAAAAGTTGTGTTGAGGCAGTAGCTGAAGCCCAATCGTAAAAATCAGATACTTCTATCATACAAGCTCCACGTATTTGTGGGGCTTTTTTATTGCCCGCCGTGATACAAAAAGATAAAAGAATGACCAGAAAATCCGGCGTTTATTGCATTCTTTTGAATGGGCCGTATTGGGTAGTTCCTAACCAGCCGTTCGGGAACACGCAATACAGTTTTCGCCAACCAGAAGACGTAATAAGCTGTTATTTAATATAGGCGCTATTACCCTTCCCATAAGCTTAAATGAACATGACGATAGCCAACCATAAAATTCAATTGCTTGTTGCTGTACTTGCAATATTTATTTGTACCCTCACTGCCACCGTACTGTACGCCCAACAAAAGCCCCATATGGTCATCTTCCTTGCCGATGACCTGAACCAGCAGGATATAGGAGCTTACGGCAATCGCGAGGTAAAGACACCTTATATGGATCAGCTAGCAAAAGAAGGTATGCGATTCACCAATGCTTACGCGGCCTCATCCATGTGCACACCATCGCGCAGCGCTATGTTTACAGGTCTCTACCCTTTCAGGAATGGCGCACAAATGAATCACTTCACGGTTCATGCAGGCATTAAAAGTCTTCCGCATTATTTACAACAACAGGGATACCGGGTCGTTATATCCGGCAAAATCCATATGGCACCACTTGGCAATTTTCCTTTTGAGCATATAGGTAAGGAGTTCGGGCAATACAGCCCGGTTGAAAATCGCCTGGATCGCAAAAAAGAAACGGTGCAGGCCATAGAGCAGCATTTTAGTCAACATCCTGAACAACCCCTTTGCCTGGTAGTGGCGCCATGGGTACCTCATGTACCCTGGTTTCCCAACCGCGACTTTAACCCATCCCAACTGGATCTACCCGACTACCTGGCAGATACCAAAGAAACGCGACAGGCACTGGCCGCCTATTATCAAAGCATTGGTGAAGCCGATAAAATGCTGGGGGAAGTAATGCAGGCGCTGGACCGGTCTGGCCAGACTCCCAATACCATGTTTATGTTTCTTGCCGACCAGGGCGCCCAGTTTCCGGGTAGTAAATGGACGGTTTACGACCAGGGCATCAGGGTTCCTTTATTGGTACGGTGGCCCGGCCACGCCCAAAGAGGCACCACCTCAGACGCGCTGATTTCACTGGTTGATCTTACACCTACGTTAATTGATATTGCAGGTGGCAGAGAGATCAAAGAACTGGATGGCAGATCCTTTAAGAAGGTGCTTACGGGTAAAACAACAAAACATAATCCCTATATTTTTGCCGAAACATCTATGGAACCGCACTTCTGGTATAATTACACGCCTGCAAGATCAGTTGTAACAGCGGATGGCTTTCATTATATACGCAACTATCATCCCGGGCTGCGCTTTATCACGCATATCGATCAGGTAGAGCGAAATGAATTTTATTTCGATTCCTGGGTGGAGAAAGCAGCAACTGATACCAAAGCTAAATTCCTTTTGGACCGCTATAGCTATCGTCCGCCAGAGGAACTCTTCAATTTAAATAATGACCGGCTATCGTTCAGGAACCTGGCTACCCATGCTGCATTTGATCAAAAGCGAAGAGCGTTGTCGGCCATGCTTGACCAGGAATTAAAAAGGCAGGGCGAAACAGATTCAATGATCAGGGAAGGTACTTTACCACAGTTCTTTGACAAAAGCTACACGCTTGCTCAAAAAGGAAGCGCTATGGATCTATCCTTCAACCGTAAACGCTGGAACCCGGCTCTGCTGCATATTACAGGCTACCTGGAGCATATTGACAAAGGCGGCATTATTTGTAGCTATTTCAATAACTTCCGGCTGTTTGCCTATCGCAGCCAAATAGGAATACAACTGGCTGATGGCAGTATCAAAGAAAGCGCTCTGCTCAACGATACTGCAGGACATTTATGGCTACAGCTATCCGAGGACGGCAAGCTATCGATACAATTTAATAACCAGCTGGTTCTTACCGCATCACTTCATAAAGACCTTACCAAAATAGGTAGCGGGTTTGTGACCTGCGGTACTTTGCAGGGCCAGGAATTAAATGGCAGGCTACAAAGCTACCAGGGACGCATCAGTGATCTCAGGTTCAGCATGAATGAATTAGCCGGAACTCCATAATATTTATGTATAACTACTTATTTTTAGACCATTCTTTAAACATCCGCAAAAGGAATTACCATCATTAAAAACTCACATGATCATGAAGCGATTTTCACTGCTTGCAATAACTTTTCTTTTCATAACAGCCCTGTACGCCCAAACCGGCAAAACCTATAGTAATCCGTTGGACGTACAATTTGGAGATCCCTATATACTACGAACTGCAGGTGGCAAGTACTTTATGTATGGTACCGGGGCCGGGGCAAAAAATGGCTTTGCCGCCTACTCTTCTGACGACCTGGTAGAATGGAAGCGCGAAGGCCAGGTTTATTTTGGCAATAATAAAAACGGGTGGGGAGAACACTCTTATTGGGCTCCGGAGGTATACGAGCGAAATGGAAAGTATTATATGTTTTATAGCGCACACTGGAAAGTAAATCCTGCTAAAGAAGAAGAGAACTTTAAAATAGGTGTTGCAGTAGCCGATCAGCCGACAGGTCCGTTTATCGACA
>JBCNOR010000188.1:0-8604 GCA_039593785.1 Niabella sp.
CTATACTTGATGAGCGTATAACCCTGCGTTCCCGACTTGGCAAAATTGTTCCGGTACCTTACTTCACCGGCATCCGGGGCAAAACCACCTACCAGCTGCCTTGTATAGTCATTAATTGATGAGTCAAAAACAAACGCGTAGCCGCCAGAATTGGGGCCGTCAAGGCCCGAGGTAACTTCTACTTCGACATTGTCCTCGGTAGTGTAGTAACGGGTTCCCTCCACTTTCAGCTCCAGCCACAGCCAGCCTGTAGCGGCCCGGTATACAAAACCGAAGCCGTATCCGGTTCTGGGCACCTGGTAGTGGGGATCAATATAGCTTTCGGGTACCCAAAACCTGGGTGTGGAGTTGAGGCCCCTGTTTTTTACATAACTTTCCGTAAGAAACCCCAGGCCTATATGTGCAAAGCCACCTTCCTGGTTATTTTCACTCATGGCAATTTCAAAGATACTTTCGGTTGATGGCTTAATAAACTGGTCGCCATATTTAGCAGTATCCGCCAGCGAATATCCTCCCATGGCTATTAGTGTAGTTAAAGTGGTGTCTGCACTGTTTACATCATTCATAACAGGAGTATCTGTATTGACATTGGTCATGGTAGCACGCCACAAATACAAATGGGCCAGTAATGCGTATACAGCGCCCCTGTTGGCTGTTACGCCTCTTTCTTTAGTGGATTCATTTCCCCAGCTTAACATAGAGAGGGCAGCATGGCAGTCGTTTTCAATTTGTTTCATTACGTCTGCTTTGGGCGAGCGTGGTAATTGAGGAGCAGATAATACGTCGTCATAAGCTTCTACAACTAACGGCACATCACCCCAAACCTTTACCAGTTCGAAATAGCTTAATGCCCTGATAAAAAGCGCCTGGCCCATTATTTTATTCTTGAAAGACTGGACATCCACAACATCTTTTGTCAGTTTTTCATCGGCAATAGCGGGCACTTTTTTAAGAATGATATTACTATATGCAATGGTTTTATAAAAATTAGTCCAATCGGCAAGTGTTTGCACATTGTATTGAAATGTAAAATCACCATTTTGTATTCCTTCGAGCCCATCACCATTATAGTTAATGGTAAGGTAGCTGGACGTTGTCTGAGCATCGCCATACATATTATACCTGAAGGCATTGGCATCATAAGACGATGTAGCCGTAAACGAGGCCCGAAGCAAGGAGTAGTTTCCTGCTATAGCAAATTCGCAGTCCTGGGCCGTTTGCCAGAAAACCTGGTCGTAGGTAGAATTTCGGGGTTGCTGCTCCAGTATTTTTTTGCAGGAACTGTTGCTTAATATCCATAGAAAGGATACAAAAAGCAGACGGTATTGATATTTATGAATGTATTTCATTTTCCTAATAATTGAAATTAAAAACTTGATATAAAAACATGTAACTAAAACTGAACCTGAACACCCAGTGTATACTTTTTAGGAATGGGATATCCGTCGCCGGCATATTCGCCGTATGAATTAACGTTTTCAGCATCGGGCAATAGTTTGGAAGCCTTCCATCTCGCTGCATTATCAAGTGTACCAAATATCTTTAAGGTACCCAAGCCCCATTTTTGAATGATGTGGGCAGGCACATTATACTGTAGGTTTACATTCTTTAATCTTACAAAGTCGCCTTTAGTGAGGAAGAATGATTGTGCAGATGTGTAATAATAGAGATAAGTACCCAGATCGTATTTGGCATACGTTGCCTGGTCGCCCTGTTGACGCCATATATTTATCTTATCAAGATTTGGTGTAGAGTACTGAGCAAAATTGGCATTTGCATTCCCAGCTGTAGAATTGCTGAACTGGTCGGCAAGAAATATATTTAATACATCTCTTTTAAACACATAGTTGAAAAATAAGCCGACAGAAAAATTTTTCCAGGAGAAATTATTTACCCAGCCACCAGTAAAATGAGGATTAGGATCACCCATCGGAAGTTTATCAGGGTTAATACCGCTATTGAAGATATCAATCAGGTAATCTCCATCTAAATCGGCAAAATAGAATGCACCGCCTGTATAAGCGCCATTAGAGCTTCTGAATTTAGCGCCTGTAAAAGGGTTAATGGGTACGTCATCATCTGTAGCAAAAACACCCTTTGTTTGATACAGGTAGAAAGCGTTGATGGGACTTCCTACAGAAAGAATGTGTGATTTATCAAACCGGTCACCATTCATCACCAGATCCCTGTTGCCGTTGGGCAGATTCATAATAGTGTTTCTGTTATAACTTATATTAAACCGGCTAAACCATTTAAGGGCGCTGCTTTGGGGAAGTATATTGGCTGCGATGGTTAATTCAATACCCGCATTTCTTACACCAATAGAATTGGTTAAAGCCTTGGAGTAACCAGTGGTTACAGGCAGGTTAACAGAGAAAAGCTGCAGGGAGCTTTCTTTATTATACACATCAACAGACCCGGAGAAACGACCTTTTTGCAATTCAAAGTCTAACCCTGCATTCCATTGCTTAGATTTCTCCCAGGATAAATTAGATTGGGCTGCACCATCTTTTAGGTTAGGCGTAATGGCCGTGATGCCGTTATAGGAAGTTGCGTCTGGATTTGCGTCATATGCTCCGGCATTAACTTTATAAAGGCTATACTGGAGATAGTTTTGTGAAGGCAGGCTTCCCGAAGTTCCTAAAGAACCACGTATTTTAAAAAGAGTAATGAGCGATGACGCATTCTTAAAGAAATTTTCTTCCGAAATGATCCACGCTGCTGAAGCAGAGGGGAAGAAGCCCCATTTATTGCCCGTACCAAAGCGGGATGAACCATCCTGCCTGCCTGCAAATGAAAATAAGTAACGTTCCTTAAAATCATAAGAAAGCCTTGCGTAATAGGATAGCAGGCCAAAGGCCTGGTAATCTGACCCGGCGCCGAGGTTTTTTTGTAAAAAGCCCTGAACTACTTTTATATTATCAGCGGCCCCGCTGCTGCCGTCGGCCGATGTATTTTCAAATACATTGAACTGAATGTCCTGGCCTACCACTGTGCTGAGATTATGATTTCCCCAGGTATTGGAATAGGAAATATAATTCGAGGTAAGAAAATCTTCTGTCTGGTCACTGTAAGTGTACGAGTAGTTACCCAGGAAATTTTCCATAGCGCTGCTCCGGTTAAAATCTCTGCGGGATGTATTGTACTTATACGAGCTTAATGAATTTAATTTTAAGTGCTTGCTAAAAGCATAAGATAAATTAAGGTTCATGTTAAATACTGTTGCAAGGTTTTTGTCCAGGCTCTCATCGTATGCAGCGAGTATGGATTCCCTTTTGGCTTCGCTTAAATTAAATAAGGAAGAAGGCATATTCCCGGCGCCTAAGCTAAACGGGTTTATGTTATAGGCTTCAAGACGAGGGTCAGCGCCTAATCCCCGGCTTCGGTTGGTTCGGGTAAAAAACAGTATGGGATTAATTTCGAGTTTTCCTTTTAAAGCTTTTGATAGCATATTCAGGCGGGCGGAGTATCGTTTAAAACCAGTAGCTTTTATAATGCCCTGCTCATCGTAGTAACCTGCACTGAAACGATAGACGGAGCCACCTTCACCGCCACCAGTAATACCCAGGTCGGCGCTGTTTATTGATGCGGGGCGATAAAACAGGTCCTGCCAGTCAGTATTACCATTATAAGCAGGGTTAAGGCTGTCAGTCAGCAGGTAGGGCAATTGCCTTTGCTGGGCATCAGTTAGCTGGCTTTGCAGCACGCGCATTTTTTGCCTTCTCTCTGTAGTACCCAGGGTAACCTCTCTTAATTTGGGCCGCTCTGTTAAGCCGGTAAAGCCCGATAAGGTTACTTTAGGTGCCCCGCTGCGCCCTTTTTTTGTAGTAATTAAAATGACACCATTAGCCGCTCTTGAACCATAAATAGCCGCTGCGGACGCGTCTTTTAAGACATCTATGGATTCGATATCATTGGGGTTAATGCCTGCCAGGTAATTCATCCCTGTACCGGAACCGGGAGTCACATACTCCTCATTAGACTGCGGCACACCGTCTACAACGTACAGGGGGGAACTTATTACATTGTTTTGATCCCATTGCGAACTAACCAGAGAGCTACCGCGAACGCTCACAGCAGCTCTTGCGCCGGGGTCACCACTAAAATTCTGCACATTTACGCCAGATAAACGTCCCTGCATTAGCTGGTCAAAGCTCGACATCGGCAGGTTTTCTATTTCCTTGCCTGAAATACTTGCAATGGAGGCGGTAGACTTTTTACGGGTTACTTTTTGATAACCTATGAGCACTACTTCTTCCATGTTGCTCTGGTCTGCATCTAATGTAATGTCCAGCTCAGTTTTCCCATCTGTAGGAAGTGTTTTTTTAGCGTAGCCAACAGCAGAAATTTCGAGTGTAGGGTTGGCGCCCGTGACGTTCATTGAAAAAGAACCGTCGTCGCTGGTGGGCGCGCCCTGGCTGGTTCCCTTTTGAATAACTGTAGCGCCTGGAATAGGATTTCCTTTGCCATCATGTACCTTACCGGTAATGGGCCTGGTTTGCGCTAACACCGCGTGTATGCCCGCAAGAAAACATAGCATACACAGAAAAAATTGCTTTTTTTTCATTCGCAGCTTTTTTGTGTTTAATAAATAAATGTTACAAGTGTGGGTAGATCTCTCTCTGTAAAACTTTTTCTCTCTCCACCAAAATATTAACATTATTTTAATAAAAGAACAACCATTTTAATTATTTTAAAAAGTGGGTAAGATCGTACCAGTGGTGGTTAAAATGCGGTTATTCATTTCTCTCCGGAGGAGCAAACCTGGAGAAATTTGAGGTGAAATGCAGTAATTGGCAAGCTAAAACATATTAGTATGCCGATATTTTATTTCGAAAAGAATCTTGCAGTTGATTATGGGAAGGGCTGATAATCGGGCCTATTTGAAAGTTTAAAAGGCATTTTAATTCGGCTGGCGCGGTTAGTGAAAATGTTTTTCTCCGGAAGCATTGATAAGTGGGTCAGCCATTCTAAAGATGATGATGGGCTAAACGCAGTCAGGCCTTATGCGAGCAACTGCATAAAGCCTGAACAATAATATTGTAAAAAATTGTGCCGGACGCCGGCCTATAAACTGCTACATTTTCACATCCACCGATCCGCCCGATGTAGAAGCTTCAACCAACAGGTTTCCACTACCCAAAGAACCTTTTACCCGGTCTTTTTTAACGGTGCCACTGAAGTTGTGGAGCTCTGAGATACGCACTTTATCTCCTTTTAAATCTAACTGTGCATTTTTTGTTTCCGGCATTTTTAAGCGGATGCTGCCCCCCGAGGTACGAAGCTTGACAAAATCGCGGGTTGCTTTTAAATCTGCGGTAATTTGTCCGCCACTGGTTCGGGCATTCAGGTTGCCATCAATCTCTTTAAGATGAATGCTGCCTCCCGATGTTTCGGTGTTAAAATCGCCGTTAATGTTGGTGGCAGAAATGGAGCCGCCGCTGGTGCGCGCGTTTACTGTACCTGAAAGACCTGATAAACTTAGTGAGCCGCCCGATGTATTTAGCTTTACTATACCATCCAGGTCTTCTGCTGTGATCTGGCCGCCACTGGTGGTGAGGTCGATATTTTTGGAAAGATTTTTTGCGGTGATACTACCGCCGCTGGTTCTGCCCGTTACTGTCCCGGCTATATCCTGCAGGTTCAGATTGCCGCCACTGGTTCTAACATCGGCATCCACCTGGTCGCTGCTGTAAACAACAAATGAAATGTTTAATGATGTTTTATTTGACCATTTTAAATTTTTTCTCCTGGCTGTGGCGGTTAATGTACCTCCCTGGGAGTGAATATCTACATCGTAATATTCATTCAATATCTGCTGAATTTCAGACGGAGACTTCCTGTCGGTCCAACTATTGGAGGTAACATACATTTCTACAGCGCCCTGGGACTGACCACCTTTAACCTGTATGGAGCCTCCGCTGGTTTCTACTTTCAGGTTTTTAATGGCATTAATGTTGAAAGATTCGGTACGATAAGGTGATTCGCCGTTACGTTTCTGGGCTATAATCACAATCCCTAAACAGAGAAATACAGTAAGAAGGAGGCTTCTCTTCATAAAACAAGTTTTTTGAGTTGATAAGATGTAATCGATCAGCTAACCGATGATCAATACCTATAAATCGTGAAAACCCATAAAATGTTACACTTGCTCTATTTAGCCTCAGGATCATTCCTCTTCGTCCTCATAAATCTCATCCAGTCTTACATATAAGTAATTGTCTTTTACAAAATTACACCAGTGACAATCGGCTTTGCCACAGCCCTTGTAAAAGTCTTTGCCTTGTATCTTATCCCAAACGGTCCTGATCTGGTTTTTTACAGTAGTAACGTCGGTTGGTTCAATAACCACCTTCAGCTTCTGAAAATTATTATTACTGTCGGGCTCAATAAAATCAAACTCAGTGCTCACTACCCGCCAGTCCTTTAATTCATAGTTATCCAGCAAAATTTTATAGAACACTGCCTGCCTCCAGTAGTCTCCCCCATCCGGATTCTTCTCTCCGGGGGCTTTTAATTTAGGTAGCGCATTGTCTACATTGCCGGTTTTATAATCCACTACATTTACTTCCTTCCCGTTAAATTCTAATTTGTCCAGTTTTCCCTTTAGTGGCACTCCGTCCACTACCACGCCTTTAATATTGGTTTCCACCGACACCACTTTGTTCCAGGTATTGATATATTTTTTATAGTAGGCAGGGATAATAATAGAGCCTTGCTCCATACGCCGGGCATAGGCTTCCCTGGTGAAGTTCTGGCGATGACGCATCATGTACCAGCTAAAATCATCGATCATGGCTTCTACCGGTGGAAAGCTTCCCGTTTCTTTTAGTTTACGGAATAACCTTTCCAGGGCAAAGTGGATCGCGCTACCAAATTCGGTGGCTTCATTTTTTCCTGAGGGTATACGCAAAAGGTTCTGGTAGTAAAATCTTAACGGGCAATTTAAATAAGCGCTCAATGCCGTCACGTTCATTACAAACCTGGATAGCAGCCCGTCAATAAAGTCATCTTCCAGGTTGCCGATAACCGGCTGTTGCCCGGTAAAAAGCAGGTGCTGAAATTCAATCATCTGCCCGGTGCTGATCTGCGGCTTTTGTATCGTTAACGCATGTTGTTCCATAATCTCCGCGATAAACATCGAGGGTTCTAATTCCTTGCCGTCTGCATTCAGCTTTGCATAAGATATATACAGGTATTTTTCAGCCCGGGTAAGCGCTACATAAAATACCCGGCGCAATTCTTCTTCATCGCTTGATGTAGCTTGTGAGGAAAAGATGGTTGAAGGTAGTTTGTAGCCCCGGTTCATTTTTCTTTTCTTCTCCCAGAACGAGGCATTGGAACCGGCCAGGAACACATATTCAAACTCCAATCCCTTACTGCCGTGCGCCGTGAGCAGGTTAACCCCTTTGTCGTTACCTGTGGTTTTAACCAATGGAAGCGGGATGTTTTCATGCTCCATCAGCTGTAGCAGCTGCACCAGGCTGGCGAGATTCATGGAAGGCTTACGCCGATGCTCCTCTTTAATAAAGTCGTAAAATGCTGATAAGGATTGCATCAGTTCCACTTTCAACGGACTGTTCATCACATACGTAAGTACACCGCCATTGCGGATAATATTATCCAGCAACTGTTGAATAGTAAGATTGGGAACATCTGCTATCAGTTGCTCGATTACAGCTGAACTGCGTTTCAGACTTGCATGCAGTCCTTCATCGAAGAGGTCTTTTGCAGGTGCATTGGCCTTTTCGGAGAGTAATTGCCGTAATGAAGAGCTTTCTCCTTTAAATCTTTTCTGGTTGACTTCTACATTGATTTTTGCGATCTCTATTGGTGGATTTTTATAGAAGTCGAAATGAAGTATCTCAAACAGCAGCTCATCTCCTCCAAAAGGAATATCATGCTCTGCCTCCAGGTAATACAATAAAGTGATAATCTTTTTAATGAACGGGCTTTGTAATAGGTTGGTACTACGTTTACTGTAAAAGGGAATGCCTTTCTGGCGCAGGTAATCTGAAAGCTCCTCGCCGTATTTGTTTTCTTTATAGATGATGGCAATGCGGCCCGGTTGAATGCCTTGCGTAATCAATGCTTCTATTTTGAATACAATGCCGGCCATTTCATCCGCCATGGTATTGTACTCAAAAATTTCAGGAGTGTGCTTCAATTCATTAATAGCAACATTAGCAGCTATCAGCTCCTTGCTGAGCCCGGGTATTTGTTTAATGAGCCGCTCTTCATTTCGATTGATCAATGTTTTAGAAACATCCAGAATAGGTTGGATGCTGCGGTAATTGTTGGTTAGAACGATCTTTTTAATATCGTTTTCATACTGCCTGGCAAAATCCAGCATGTTCTGCACATTCGCCCCCTGGAAGCGATAAATACTTTGATCATCATCGCCCACTACAAAAACGTTAGGCTGCTCCCAATAATTGATCAGCAATTGTACGATCCGGTTTTGGGTACCGCTGGTATCCTGGAACTCGTCTACCAATATATATTGATATTTTTCCTGGTAATCCAGCAGCAGGTTTTCGTTTTCTTCAAATGCTTTGATCACCCAGTTGATCATGTCATCAAAATCGTATCGTTTATTTACCC
>JBCNOR010000189.1:0-8603 GCA_039593785.1 Niabella sp.
CTTTAAATAAGCGAATGAATATTTTATAATGCTGGCCCGGAGGTAGCGCCTCATGCGCTGTATTAATAATGCCTTTATAAACTGATTGAACGGTTTTATGAAACAAAAGCTGATCTTCCTGATTTTGGGTGCCTTTACAATAGGAACGCTTATATTGGTTTATATTCAGTATAATTCATCTAAAAGCATTGAAGGGCTCGTAAGCGGCGACAACAGGCTTTTGCAGGAATTTAAGATCCGCAAAAACTTAACTCTTATCTCAGGGCATGTTGTTGCCCTGCAACGTTTGGTAAAGGGTTTGGGCACCGGAAATCCTTCCCGCATTAAAACCAGGATGGACAGCCTGGAGCAAGAGATTTCAAAAGCGAAAGAAGAGCTGAAGGAAAGCATTACCGATGATAGTACTTCGCAATACATCGACTCTTTAAGCAATGCTGTGTTGTTAAAGGCAGCGCTTTGCCGGAAAGTGTGGGAGACCCATAAGCAGGCTGGTTGGTTGGCCGCCGATAGGGTGGTTGAGCAACATTTGTCTGTTTGGCTTTCCGATGACATTGAGTTCTGGATAAAAAAGATTGAAAATACACGGGATGATCACCTGACTGCAATTACCGGCGCGGTTGACAAAAGCGGGACGCGTGCCCAGAAACTAAATGATTTATTAACCGTTTTGGTGCTGCTCGCTGCGGCCCTGATTTTCTGGTATATTATTCATATCATTCAGAAACTATCCCGCTCAGAGGAAAAAGTCAGGCAGGGTGCTGCATTAAAGGAGCATTTTATTGCTAACATGAGCCATGAGATCAGGACACCGATGAATGCGATTTTGGGGTTTACAGCCCTGCTGGAGCAACGTGAACTGGATCAAACATCCCGGCAGTATGTAGATACCATTCGTAAATCGGGAGAAGGATTGTTGACCATTATCAATGATGTGTTGGATCTTTCAAAAATTGAAGCGGGTATGATGGCTATTGAATCGGCGCCGTTTAATATCCGATCGCTGATTCACTCCGTTGAAGTAATGTTCACTGCCCGGGTAGCAGAAAAGAAATTACAGCTACGTACGCGTGTAGCCGATAATGTACCCGAAATACTGGAAGGAGATACCACCCGGCTTACACAGATACTGGTAAACCTGGTTGGCAATAGCCTTAAGTTTACCAGGGAGGGAAGCATCGAAGTAAACATTACAAATGAACAACAGGCAGGTCAGAACGCCAATATCGGAATAGAGGTAAGCGACACCGGAATAGGTGTCGACCCGGGAAAACAAAAAGAGATCTTCAACCGTTTTCAACAGGGTGATGAAAGCATTACCAGGGATTTTGGGGGTACAGGGCTGGGGTTATCTATTGTTAACGAGCTGGTAACGCTTCAGAAAGGAACGATAACCTTAAGCAGCGAGCCGGGTAAAGGCACATCTTTCTATTTAAGAATACCTTACACCATTGCTTCGGATGAGCAAAAGATCAATACTCAACCTGTTATTGAAGACATAAAGGCTTCCTTTGAAGACTGGACCGATATCCGGCTACTTGTTGTGGAAGATAACGAGGTGAATCAAAGCCTGATACAGCACCTGTTTGATAACTGGAAAATTAACTACGACCTGGCGGGTAATGGGAGAGAGGCTGTTCATTTATTAAAATTGAGGGCATACGACCTTGTTTTAATGGATATCCAGATGCCTCAGATGGATGGATACTCGGCAACCCATTATATACGCGATACCTTGCAGCTTTCGATACCTGTTATTGCTATGACCGCTCATGCCCTGGCGGGTGAAAAAGAAAAATGCCTGAGTTGTGGTATGAATGATTATATCGCCAAACCCATAAAGGCAGCTATATTATACCAACTGTTGGTTAAATATATACCGGTTTCGCATCATCATTTTAAAGAGCCCGTTAACAAAAAGCAGGAAAGTGCCTATGCCTGTATTAACCTCGACTACCTTCATGAAGTGAGCATGGGTAACAAAGATTATGAAAAAACAGTAACAGGTTTATTTATTGAAACAGTACCGGATGCATTGGCAGCTATAAGGGCGGCCTGGCAAGATGGGCGTATAAGTACAGTTAAACAGGAAGCGCATAATATGAAAACTACTATTTCTGTGATGGGACTTAATCATGTACTGCAACCTTATTTGGATGCGTTGGAATACAGTGAACTTTCGCAGGTAACTTTCGATACCTACTTTGATCAGCTGGAACTCGCCTGTGATAAGGCGCTGATGGAAGCCCGGCATTTATATAATACCTATAGCAGTTAATTCCGAAGTAACTATATTCTCAGTATTCGAATCTTTTAATAGTATCGTCCGATTCCAGGCTTGTAACAATAGCATTATGTTGATCTGCTTTACCACGTACCTGCCAGTAAGTGGTCATCAGCCCATCTTCTTTGATCTGTTTGGTGAGTTTAAATTTCAGTTCACTGTTGTAAAAGAGTTGCTCCAGTTTCTTTTTGGTATTGTTTTCAAAGAAATACTGTATAACATATAAACGGCTTTGGTTAGAATGATCTATGAGTTTTTCAATAGAAGGTAACGCGGCCAGCACAAATAAAATAAGGAACGAGGCACAGGCAGCTGCAACATAATAACCCGCTCCAATACCCATACCCACCGCAGCAACAGCCCAGATTGTTGCAGCAGTGGTAATACCGTTAACCCGGTTATCTCCCCTGAAGATCACACCCGCGCCTAAAAAACCAATACCTGTTACAATATTAGAGGCAATTCGATCGGGGTTGCTACCACCACCGATCAGGGTGGACATCATGGTAAAAAAGCAGGAACCCATAGAGATCATAATAATGGTGCGAAACCCTGCCGACTTGCTCCGGTACTCTCTTTCGGCACCAACAATACCGCCCCAGAGTGCGGCGAGCAACAGGCGGCTCAATAGTTCATAATCCATAGCTACATCGTTTTTTAAAGTTAAACAAGGCCGCTTTTTTATACGTCTGCTACAAATTTAATATATCGTTCCATACTGTTATCATAAACCGGCGAAGCCGGGGCTGGCTACTCAATCAACCTTTTAAACGACTCATTATGCCAGTATAGCGATTTCCGTTTGTGTTTGGTTTGTACGCCACAATAAATTTATATCGTGATTGTATTGAAAACAAAAAAATGATCAAATATGAAAATTTCTATTAGTAAACTCGCAACAATGATTCTGGCGGTATTGGCTGTTATGGCGATTGGCGGATGGGCAGTGTTCAGTCATGGACAGGTGGTTAAGAACAGTATTACGCAGCCTGGTGAACCTTTCGTTAAAAGAACCGGTTTTGTGGAAGCCGCTACGCCGCCCGTAGATTTTGAAAGTGCCGCAGAGGCAGGCGTCCCTTCTGTGGTTCATATAAAGACGCTCACTAAGTTTAAACAAACCGGGGGACGGGGCATGCAGGGTGATAGCCCCTTTGATGGCTTTTTTGGAGGAGATGAGATGTTTAAAAAGTTCTTTGGTGATGGCGGATCTATGGCCCGGCCGGAGCAAAAAGCTTCAGGCTCGGGGGTAATCCTTAGCAGCGATGGCTATATAGTTACCAACAACCATGTTGTAGACGGCGCTTCCGAAATTTCTGTAACTACCAATAACCGTAAAAGCTATAAGGGTAAGGTGGTGGGCACCGATCCCAATACAGACCTGGCTTTAATTAAGATCGACGCTAAAGATCTTCCTGTAATGAACATAGGAAATTCAGACGATGTTCACCTGGGTCAATGGGTGCTGGCAATAGGCTACCCGCTAAACCTGGATGTTACCGTAACCCAGGGTATTGTAAGTGCTAAAAGCAGGAACATCGGTATCAATCAGCAGGGATCAGCGCCGGTGGAAGCTTTTATACAAACAGATGCGGCGGTGAACCCCGGCAGCAGTGGCGGGGCTTTGGTAAATACCAAAGGAGAGTTGGTGGGTATTAACGCAGCGATCGCATCCCCCACAGGATCTTATGCCGGGTATGCCTATTCCATTCCATCTAATTTGATGAAAAAAGTAATAGGCGATATTATGAAGTTTGGTGCAGTGCAACGTGGATACCTGGGTGTAAGTATGGCACCCGATGACATGGATGATGCTACACGGAAACAGTTAGGCGCGCCGGATAATATCAATGGCGTTTGGGTAGCAGAAACCGACCCCCAGGGAGCCGCTTCGCAGGCAGGTATTAAAAAAGGCGATATAATTACAAAAATTGATGGTCAGTCCATTGAAACCGGTGCGCAGCTATCTGAACAGGTGGCAACCCATAAACCCGGAGACCAGGTAACGATCAGTTTTACCAGGGGTGGCCAGGAGCAAACGGTTACAGCAATCTTAAAGGAAAAATTAGGAACCTTCGCCAGTCAACAGGAAGCAGCCATTAAATCGCTGGGCGCAACTTTGGAAACTGTTGGTAAAGCGGAGGCCGCTAAACTTAACATTGCAGGGGGCGTAAAAGTAAAAGATATTGGCGATGGGGTGATCAGCGATCAAACTGCGATGAAGCCCGGATTTGTTATCACAAAAGTGAATGATATTACTGTTAAATCTGTGGAAGAATTTAAAGCAGCGATTGGTAAGCAGGGTAGCAATTTCCAGATCCAGGGACAGTATCCCGGCAACAACCAGGTTTACTTTTACGGTATCAATGATTTCAGAGGATAATTGTTTGCAGGTTTAGTAAGCCCTCCTTTAACAGGAGGGTTTACTTTTTTAAATTATGCAGCCGCTTGAATACCTGGGTTATCATTTCAGGCCCCATAAACTACTTCTTTGTTTTTCCAGGCAGGGAAAATATTAGCCAACCTGTAGGCGCACGCTTTAGCAATAGCTTATATATTGATGGAGGCTTTTCCGGATGCAATGGTGTAGGCCTCTTTCATAACTTCCGAATAAGTTGGATGGGCGTAGCAAACAGATGCCATATCCCTGGCGGTAATTTCAAATTCCATACCTGCCACAGCCTGTGCTATCAGGTCGGAAGCCCTGGGTCCTATTATAT
The DNA here is from genome assembly GCA_039593785.1 of Niabella sp. GTDB lineage: Bacteria > Bacteroidota > Bacteroidia > Chitinophagales > Chitinophagaceae > Niabella. Next base: position 4,999 of record JBCNOR010000189.1, read on the forward strand.
GCACACCAAGAAGTTCACCGTACAAAGGGTCGGAAAGCACTTTTGCGAATCCTTCGGTTTCCATACCTGCGCGTGCCCTTGCATTAACGGCAAACGGAAATTTTCCGATATTATATTTTATATCCTGTTTCTTTAGTTCTTCTTCGGTATAACCAACAGAGGCAATTTCGGGCCAGGTATAAACCACTGATGGTATCCTGTTGTAATGAATATGCGTATTTTGACCATTTATTTTTTCAACAACAAAAACTGCTTCTTCCTCTGCTTTATGTGCCAGCATGGCACCCCCGGTAACATCTCCTATAGCATAAATATGGGGTACCGTAGTCTGTAAAAGCGCGTTGGTTTTTATCGTTCCATTGGCGTTTAATTCAACGCCGGTGTTTTCCAAACCCAGGTTGTCCGTATAAGGTTTTCTTCCTACGGCGACAAGTATGTAATCGGCACTTAACATCTCATCAAGGCCCTGGCTGTTTTTGAACCACACCCTGGCTTCATGTTCCAGGTTTTCGGTTTTGTATACCGATTCCCGGAGCCTGATTTCTATCCCTTCTTTGCTCAGGATCTTAAATAATTCGGTACTCAGGTCTCTATCCATAGTGGAAATGAGACGCTCTGCATATTCCAGAATGGTAACCTTAGTTCCGATCCGGTTAAAAATGGATGCCATTTCTACACCTATTACACCGCCGCCAATAATGATGATACTATTGGGTTGGTCTGCCAGGTTCAGTGCTTCTGTAGAAGTGATAATTCTTTTCTTATCTATAGCTACACCGGGAATAGTGGAGGGTTTGGAGCCGGTGGCGATAATGTATTGCTTTGCTTTGATTGGAATATCCTGGTTGCCGGCATCCTTTATATTTACTGTTTCATTATCTATAAATGAACCCGTACCCTGTAAAACGGTAACTTTATTTTTTTTCATTAAAAAATTTAAACCCTGGGTGTTTTTTTTCACCACATCCGCTTTTCGTTTGTACATCTGGTCAAAATCTAAATTGACACCCGAAAAATGAATGCCATGACTTTCAAACCGGCGTATGGCGTCAATATAGTGGTGTGTACTATCCAGCAATGCTTTTGTAGGAATACACCCCACATTGGTACAGGTGCCACCTAAAGTGTCGTACTTTTCTATTAAAGCAGTTTTATAACCCAGCTGGGCGCTCCTTATTGCGGCAACATATCCGCCGGGACCTGAGCCTATAACGGCGATATCAAATTCGTTCATTTTATTATATTATTTATTATTTAAAAAATACGTTTTCACAGGCTGCTGTTTTACATTGTATTTTAAAAGCTCTTTCAATGGTTATTATGGTCTTTAGCAATATTGATGTAAATAAACCGATCGGTCTTTTTTTTGATAAAAAAATTAAGCTGCCAGGTTACCTATCATTTTTTCTAAAAATGCCATTGCTATTTTCAACTCTGCTATTTTCCCCGTAACCTTTGCCTGCATAAATGCACCTTCGATCATTGAAATCATAATCACGGCTATTTCTGTTGGGTCTATATCCGTTTTTATCTCGTTTCTCGCCATGCCTCTTTTTATTTGGTGTTCTATTGATGTTTTCCAGTATAGGAGTGCATTTGCAGCTCTTTCTTTCAGTTTAGGATGTGTATCGTCAGCCTCTGTAGCAGTATTTATTATGGGGCATCCTGCCTGTAAATAAGGATATCTAAAGTAGTTTTTGTAAGTGTTCGGATAAACTAATAATCTTTCAATGGCATTTTCTGTTCTCTGTATCCGTTCTTTTATATGTTCGGTAACTAGGTTGAAGTTATAGTCAAACGTAGCTAAGGCTACTTCATCTTTATTCTCAAAATTGCCGTAAATGCAGCCTTTTGAAAGACCTGTTACGTCCATAATATCATTCATTGAAGTACCTGCATAACCTTTAGTGTTGAATACAGAAGCGGTTTTTTCAACAATGAACTGCTTTGTGCTTTCCGACTTTGTCATTTTCATAAAACTGGGAAGTATGATGCAAAGATATGAGAATATTAAACCGATCGGTCTTTTTTTCTTTATACATTTTCCCAGGAAATTTTGCCTTAATGAAGTGAATACTTATCAACTTTCAATGCGAGCAACTTATTTTGCCTGGCTCTGCGAAAAACTCCACAAAAAGCGGAGGCCTCCAACGGACGGCCTGTTTTTATGTTTAGGATGAAGCAGTGCTGTACGCTGCTCTAAAAGTTATTTAAAATGGAAAACAATAGCAATTTCTACATTTCCGGATCAAATACGACGTCGGTATTTGCAATTAAGTATTGCGAAAGTTTATCTAGGCACAATTGGGCATTCCCGTTTTTCTGATTTAATAGTACATAAAGGCAATTATTTCTATCTCTAATATGCTTGAACTTTTCTGCGGGGAAATAGTTGACCATACCATAAGTATAAATGTTATAACGGCTCCTGAGGTATTCTTCCTCGCTTTTCTTAGTATGTTTTCTTTTTGTTTTGGGGTTCGTGTCTATTCGAGGTATGGCATGGAAAGCGAATGAAGCAGAAGGGTGTTCTTTCCATACTTGAGCCATAATATGAATGCATGTGCCAATTACTCGGAAAGCATCATGATCATTGAAAATCTTACTATAAGCCCCTCTTGAGCCTTTATCTTTATTATCTCTAAACTTTACAGCAATAATGTCAAAAGAAAAAAACTCGAACGTAACGAAGTACTTTCGAGCTTTAGCTATAAAATGGTAATTAATTTTAGTTATTGGATCTACACTAAAAGAATCTATGTTAACTTTATTGAATTCGTAAGGCGTGTCGAGCATTAATCGATAGAGAAATATTTATAAGACTTATTTCTTTCCTTATCAATTTTTGCTGGAGAGATCACCTCGAATTCAAATGACCTCGCTTGATTGTCCTTGGTAAAACCGATAATAGAAATGCTGCTTCCGGAAATTACGGTAGTAAGCTTTCTATCTTTTTGATAGGGAAGTATAGCGATTCTTTTAAGAACTGCTCCCATGGTAGTAACTAAGTTTTTTTATTGGTCACAGATGCTTACCGTTATCAATAAACTCTGTACTGCAAAATTATGTTTGTTTTATGGATTTTTAAATATACTTTAATCACAATTTTAAAGAATATTTCCTTAAAAATAAATATAGCCCATTAGTATATGATTATAATTTATTGATTATCATTTTATTATGAACTCCCTGAGTGGATGTCGTTCACGGCTTTTTACTTGTGAAAATTGAATTTCTTAGCTGAAAATCTGCGTGGTATTTCAACTATAAATCTTCCTTATGTAAGGAGATCGGCAGGAGATAAGAACAAAGTTTGTTGCGTAACAAACAACAGACGGCCTACTTATACAATGCTGCACGCGTGTGCAACATTTCTAAAGATGTGCCTGCTGTACAGTAAATGTTGATACTTAACACCCCCTCACGGATATGGGGCCACTCAATAAAGTTGGATCAAGTCAAAAAGTTGTGAAGTAAACTAAGTTACCTTGAAGAGATAGATGTTTTCAATTTGTTTTCACCGCCTACAAATAAAAAAGCAGCCACATTATTGTAACTGCTTTATTTTGATGTGACCGCGTTAGGATTCAAACCTAAAACCTTCT
>JBCNOR010000019.1:0-19404 GCA_039593785.1 Niabella sp.
TACGGCCCTGCCTTTTACAAGATTTATGGTGGGACCGGCTGACTATACGCCAGGCTTTTTCAGCAATAAAGGTCCTACAAGCCTGACGCACCAATTAGCTCTTTTGTATTTACTGGAGTCGCCTTTTCAATGCATAGCCGAAAACCCTGTCCAATTGGTAAATGATCCATTGTATAAAGACATTCTTCCTTTTATTCGTGATCTGCCTGCCACATGGGACAGTAGTATTGTGCTCCCGCCAAGCCGTATAGGTAGCTGTGCTATTATGGCAAAGAAGAGCGGGGACGACTGGTACATTGCCGCCATCAATGGCCAGGATCGGGAGTTGGCGGTTCATCTGGACCTCTCTTTTATAAAACATTTGTCGAAGTATAAAGCCACTCTTGTAACCGATCAGCATAATCGCTTTAAGGTTGTTGCTGTTTCAATGACAGACCCGACAGCAATGTCTTTTCAACTTGCACCTCACGGGGGGTGGGTATTACGTTTAACAAATAATGAAGTTTTTAAGTCTTCACATCGAGACAGTTCAACAAAAAGTAATTTTTTAAATCCGTAGCCATCTTATTATGAAGTCCATCGTTATACTTTTTTTTACAGCTATTACCTGTTGGGTGTTACCTGTATCGGCACAAATGCAGGTAGCAAAAGATGGCCGCATAACCGTTACATCGGCAGGACTATCATATGATTTTTCACCCTGGTTTATTGTATTGTTTAACTCGATGGACCCCGCTCTGGCCTTGAAGCCTGCCGGTATAGCTAAAGTTTCCTATAACGTGCCTACCTGGCGAACTAGTGATACTGCTCGTGCAGACTATGTGCAGCAAAAAGTGAGTGAATCTGTTGCCGGCGATGGATTTGATGATAAAATTTTAAGAAGTAAAAGGGAGAACAGAACAGCTAATATATATCGGTCCGGAACCCGCTTTCTTTTAAAGGCCAGTAGGGTTATAGAAGCAGGCGACTCAACGGTACTCTTATTCCCGGAGCATCTCTTGTTCGGGCTTAAAGCCTGGATCAAAACCCGGAATAACGATGTTCAGATCTATTTTAAATTAACACCCAAAAAAGATGGTTTCTTCAGTGTTGGCTATATAGGCGCACCGTCTTTAGATAAAGGAAAGGTAGCAGAATTATGGCAGCCATTAATCTGGACGGAGAAAAGAGCGCCACAGCAGCCTTATATGACCCCTTCTTTTATGGCAACACTTCCCACCACGCTGGTGAACGATGGTCATAATTCAATCGGCGTCATGGCTAATCCCAGGTACCTGCCTTTTCAGCCGTTACCTCTTTTGGAGAACAGCCAGTTTGGCCTTGCGTTACTAAATGATAGCGGGAAGCTGCAGTCCCAGGTATTTGCTCCTGTTATGGGTGGAGCCGGCTCACAGATGAAAGCTGGCAGCAACTTTTTATTTTCTCTAAACCTTATTGTAAAGCCTTTAACTATTACCCACACTTATGAGCAATTAGCTAAAGATAAAATGGGATTCCGCGACTATCGCACTAATGCTACCGTATCGATGAATGCAACATTGGACAACCTGATTGATTACTCAAAAACGCATTATGCCTGGTTTGTTGACAGCTTAAAAGGCTTTGCCTACTCAACAGATGTACCCGGTGCAGTAAAAAATGTGTCAAGCCTGAATCCATTAGAACTGGCCTTAATAAGAGATGATAAAGACATGTTTGAAAAGAGAGCCTATCCGCTCATGGAGTTTATGTTGTCAAGGGAGAAGTTTTTGTTTACACTCGATAGTACACAGAAAATACAATCACCTTCCAGGAAATTAAAAGGCCCTATTGCTCCTTTATCTGAGTTGCAGGTTTTGTATAATCTTTTTGGCCGTAATAATTCTTTCTATCCGCTTATGGCTGAGAAAGAATTTGCCAGCGCCCGTGTCAGAAACCTGGATGAAACGCAAAAAGGAAAAAACTGGATCAATGCCATGTTTATGTTCAGGTTGACATCAGATTCATCATACCTGCGGTTAAGCAGGGCGTTGGCAGATCAATACCTGGCAGACAGGGTTGATACAAGAATGGAGCAATTTGGCGACCCCATGGTGAGCTCTAATTTTTTCTGGCCCACATTTACCAATAACTGGTCGGCATTATTGGAGTTGTACGAGTTGACAGGGGAGCAGCGTTATCTGACCGCTGCACATGACGGCGCGCGACACTATACCTTGTTCACCTGGATGTCGCCTCGTATTCCTGATAGCCTGGTTACAGTAAATAAAGGTGGTAAAGCTCCGATGTATTGGTACCTGAAATCAAAAGGGCATCGGCAAATGTATTATCCTGAAGAAAAAGTACCTGCCTGGCGTCTTTCCGAAATGGGGCTCACGCCAGAGTCCTCCGGCACTTCAACAGGGCACAGGGGAATATTTATGTCCAATTATGCACCCTGGTTGTTAAGGATCGGGTATTATGCCCGGGACAGCTTTTTGATGAATGTTGCCAAAGCCGCTGTAGTGGGGCGTTCTGAAAGTTTCCCCGGTTATCATATCAATACCGAAAGAACAACGGCGTATGAAAAAGTGAACTTTCCACTTCATGAACATAAAGATCAAAGCGTAAACTCATTTCATTATAACCATATACTTCCCATGGCATCCATGTTTATGGATTACCTGGTATCTGATGCATTTGTGAAAAGCAATGGGAAGATCGATTTTCCCAGCGAGTATATTGAAGGATATGCCTACCTGCAAAACAAATTTTACGGAGCCGCAAAGGGCCGGTTCTTTTCTTTACAAGAGGCGCAGCTGTGGATGCCGGCTCGGCTTTTAAAGATAGATGATATTGCCTTAAATTATATCAGCGCAAAAAAGGGAGATACGCTGTTGCTGGCTTTTATGAACCAGTCCTTAAAACCGGTTACTGCCAGGGTTACTGTTAATCCGTCCCGGGTTAGATTTTCCAAACAGGCTACTGTGAAATTATTATCACCGTACGGACAGGCGCAGTCATTAAAAGATAGCTCTTTTCAGCTTACGGTGCCTGCATCCGGCATTACTGCAGTAGCTATCTTCCGAGCTGATATTCCCAAAGGTTTCCAGGATCAGCTACTTGCAGCCAGAACGGATGGCAGTGCAGATTATGCAATGATCGCTGAGGGAAATACAAAAGCGCTGTTGTTTACAATGGGTGCTTATGCCCGCAGGCTCTATGTTTTCCTGCAGGATGATGATACTAAATGGAGTTCAGCAAAACTGGTATATCGTATTAACGGAGCATCGCCTAAAGAGGTGGTAAAAAAAGAATATCCATTTGAATTTACTGTTCCGGTGGAGATGGATAAGCCTATCCGTTTTCACCTGCAGTTAACCGGCAGAGATGGAAAACAGGTGCAGTCAAAGGAAACAGAGTTAGGCAGATAAATCATATTAAAAATACATAAAGAAAATAGAATGATACGTAAAGAGGGAGAACATAAAAGAAGTTTAAAAGTGGAAGAGAAACGGGCCGATCTGGCGATCATTGGTGGCGGTATGTCTGGTGTATGTGCTGCTATAACGGCGGCCCGGCAGGGGCTCAAAGTGATATTGGTGCAGGACAGGCCGGTGTTAGGTGGTAACGCCTCAAGTGAAGTGCGCTTATGGATATTAGGCGCTACTTCCCACCTGGGTAATAACAACAGGTGGAGCAGGGAGGGTGGTGTGATAGATGAAATATTGGTTGAAAATACCTACAGGAACCCGGAAGGAAATCCCGTCATACTCGACATGATTATTTTAGATAAGGTAACGCAGGAAGCCAATATTCAGTTGCTGTTGAACACAGCCGTATATGAAGTAATAAAGGCGGGCAATGATAAAATTGAAAGCGTTAAGGCCTTTTGCAGTCAAAACTCAACCGAGTACCTGATCAGTGCACCTTTGTTTTGCGATGCTTCCGGAGATGGTATACTGGGCTTTTTAGCCGGGGCTGCTTTTAGAATGGGAGCAGAAAGCCGGGAAGAATTTAACGAACCAATGGCCCCGGACCTGAGTTATGGAGAGCTGCTCGGCCACTCTTTATATTTTTATACCAAGGATACAGGTAAACCCGTGCATTTTTCTGCGCCCTCCTTTGCGATGGATGTACAGGCTAAAGTACCACGTTATAAAAGTTTCAACGCCCGCGAGCATGGATGTAAATTATGGTGGGTAGAATACGGCGGACGTTTGGATACCGTTCATGGTACCGAAAAAATAAAATGGGAGTTATGGAAGGTGATCTACGGGGTTTGGGATTATATTAAAAATTCCGGCAACTTTCCTGAAGCGGCGAACTACACGCTGGAGTGGGTAGGTATGATCCCCGGGAAGCGCGAGAGCCGCAGGTTTGAAGGCGATTATATCTTGTCTCAAATGGATTTAATAGAGCAAAAAGTGCACGAGGACGCGGTTGCATACGGAGGCTGGTCCATCGACTTACATCCTGCTGATGGCGTATTTAGCGACCGCTCGCCCTGTAATCAATGGCATAGCAAAGGTATTTTTCAAATACCCTATCGTTGTTTGTATAGCCGTAATATTACAAACCTGTTCCTGGCCGGGCGTATTATTAGTGTAAGCCATGTGGCTTTCGGAGCTACCAGGGTGATGGCCACTTGTGGTTACGCTGCCCAGGCGGTTGCGGTGGCGGCAGCGCTTTGTCTCAGGTATAATAAAATGCCTGCGGCTTTATATAATGATGGTCTTCTACCGGAGTTGCAAATGCAGCTGATTCGTACAGGACAATTTATTCCGGGAACACACTTAAATGATCCCCACGACCTGGTGCAGCGCAGTAAGATCAGTGCCAGTTCACATTTACAATTTGCAGGTTTCAATGAAGAAGGATACCTGTTGAAAACCTTGTCGGTATCAGCAGCACAAATGTTGCCTGTACGGGCTGGAAAGGTACCCGTTTCTAAAATATTGGTCCATGCTTTTGAAAGAACAGTGTTAAAAGCAGCATTAAGGATCAGCAGCAGGTATGGATCTTTTACGCCTGACGTAACATTAAAGGAACTGGATATCAGTATAGCCCAGGGCGCTCATTATATGGAGCTTGATTTTGATGCCGGCATTGATAAAGATCAGTATGTCTTTATTTGTTTCCAGGCCAATGAGCAATTGCAACTGGCTTATTCTACACAACGTATTACCGGGATGGTGTCGGTATTCAATGGCACCAATAAAGCTGTATCCAATCACGGGAAGCAGGAAGCGCCGGAGGGGTCCGCTGTAGATAGTTTTGAATTCTGGTGCCCGCAAAGGCGCCCTGAAGGGCATAACCTGGCATTACAGCTGGATGCGGCTTTTTCTTTTGATGCAGAGAATATCAGGAATGGGGTTAATCGTCCGACTATACAACCCAATGCCTGGGTAGCAGATAGTGCCGACCCAGAACCAGCCCTTTATTTAACCTGGGAGCAACCACAGATCATCAAAAAAATAGATCTGGTGTTTGATACGGATACCGATCATCCTATGGAGTCGGTACTGATGACACATCCGGAAACCGTAATGCCGTTTTGTGTAAGGAACTATTATATTGAGGATGATAAAGGGAATAAGATTTATGAGAAGCAGGGTAATTTTCAAACCATTAATGAAATAGTGCTGAATGAACCCGTTACTACTACAAAGCTTAAGGTGGTATTGGAGCATCCTTCCAGGCAGGTTGCTGCTTCAGTTTTTTCAGTAAGGTGTTATGCATAAATATATTGAACAATGACTGATACAATTGTAGTAATCGTATTTTCTGTTTTTATACTGCTGGTAGGAATCAGTTTTTCTAAAACCGGCAGAAACCTGAAGTCTTTTTTTGCAGGGGGAGAATCTGTTCCCTGGTTTATAGGCGGACTTTCGTTGTTTATGAGCTTTTTTTCGGCAGGCACATTTGTAGCCTGGGGAGCGATTGCTTATCAACATGGATGGGTAGCCGTTACTATTCAATGGACGATGTGTATCGGCGCCCTGATCACCGGTCTTTACCTGGCTCCCAGGTGGAAGGCCACCGGGAACCTGACAGCCGCGGAGTTTATCAAAGCAAGGTTAGGCAGTAAAGTGCAGAAGATCTACATCTATATTTTTACTATTGTGTCGGTATTTATTAAGGGTTCTGTATTGTACTCCGTATCGAAACTGGTGTCTGCATCGCTCGATTATCCACTGGTCCCTGTTACTATTATATTGGGTATATTAATGATCTCTTATACCGCAGTGGGTGGCCTCTGGGCCGTAATGGTAACGGATATCTTGCAATTTGTGGTGCTTACAGCGGCCGTGTTGATTATCCTGCCATTGGTGTTTAACGAAGTAGGAGGGATCAATCATTTTCTGGCCAAAGCGCCCGAAGGCTTTTTTAATCTGACTAACGGGGAGTATACCTGGGGCTTCATCTTTGCCTTTGCTATCTATCATATTTTTTATATCGGTGGTAACTGGACCTTTGTGCAGCGTTATACCAGTGTGGACGCACCTAAAAGCGCTTCCAAAGTGGCTTATCTTTTTGCCGGACTGTATATTTTAAGCCCCATATTATGGATGCTGCCACCCATGACTTATCAGGTCATGCATCCGGGCCTGGCCGGCATTGATGCAGAAAATGCTTATATCATGGTATGTAAGCAGGTGTTGCCGGCGGGCTTGCTGGGTCTGATGTTAACCGGTATGTACTTTTCTACATCGGCATCGGCTAATACAGCGCTTAATGTGGTATCAGCTGTATTTACCAATGATATCTATAAAGGCTCTATCAATCCACAGGCCAGCGATAAGAAACTGATGTTTGTGGCGCGCGCTTCTTCCTGGTTCTTTGGTTTGTTTATGATATTGATTGCTTTGGGAGTACCCTACATCGGAGGTATTGTGGAGTTTACTTTAAGTGTGGGCGCCATAACCGGAGGCCCCCTATTATTACCACCCATATGGGCCTTATTCTCTAAACGCCTTAGTGGAAAAGTGACCCTTTATATAACTATAGTATCGCTGACGATCAATCTCCTGTTTAAAATGATACTGCCGCTGATTAATGGGTATAAGCTTTCGCGCGCCAACGAAATGTTGTTGGGTGTATTGTTGCCGCTGGTAATGTTAGTAATTTATGAATTATGGGTAAAGAAAAAAATAGCCACCAGTACTGACTATAATGAATACCTGGCGTATAAATCGGCAAGAAAAGCGGCCGCGGTTCAAATAGACGAAGAAGAACGGCTGGCCATCAAAAAGCAAAATGTATTTGGTTTGAAGATGATTAGCTTTTCACTGGTATTTATGTCGGTGCTGATGCTGGTATTGGCTTTTATTACTTCAAAAGCAACCGGCCTGGTGGTAGGCATTGCCATCGCTATTATGTTAGGTGCTATTATACCCTGGCGGGCATCAAAGCGGTCCTGAAGCTGGGTTAATGATAAGTAATACCGGGATCCGTTAACCACAGGACAATCCCGGATTTTATCCGCATTGTGAACCAATATATTACTCATAAAGCTTTTGACAAACAGGACAGAAAAAGGATCGCCGGCGCGTAAGGCCCAGGTATTCCTTGTAGATAGGGCCCTTACAACGGAGGCATGTTTTTTTGGTATGTGCCAGCCAGTGTTTTTTTAGCACAAAGGCCTTCTTCCACTTCAAAAAATCGAAGCTGTAGATCCGCGTTTCATTAATTAGCTCAGTGAGCTTTTTCGGAGGTAGTTTGCCAATGGTACTCAATGGGTGTACCCGGATCCTATATAGAACTTCATTTTTGATAATATTCCCTGATCCGGAGAAGATATCCTGGTTGAGTAAAGCGTCGCATGCCAGCATCCCCGGAGTTTTTTTCAGTTTCTGCTTCGCTGCTTTCGGATCCCATTCATCAGACATTACATCTGCACTCCAGTCGTATATATGATCAAGTGGCTCTTCAATTATTTTCACTGAGCAGGCGTAAAAATTAATAAAGCCATTTGCAAAGCTTAGCCCCAGGCGGGGCGTGCCCTCTTTTTCTTCATTAATACGGTAAGAGCCAAATAGCAGGAAGTGAATTCTTATAGTAAAATCTTTAAAGCATATCAGGAAATGTTTCCCCCAGCTCTTAAAGTCAATGATCTTTTTTCCTTCAGCTCGTTTAATAGGCAGGGTGCTGTTGCCGGATACAGCTATAACCTTTTGCCCGGCAAATGGCATAGCCAGCTCTTTTAGAATGATGATAGATGGGCCTTCGGGCATAACGCTTTTATAAAAGCGTATACCAAAAGGATGCCATTCGTATGATAGCGATTTGTTTCACTTACCATATTTAACCAACATGTTATCAGCTGCATAAATCACCGTTGATAAATGGGTGCTTTTTTATTTGCTATAACGTTCAGTTTTTTTCTATCTTTAGTCTCTCTAGTTATTCGTCCTGTTTTATGAGTGATATACCTACGATAAAAGAAATTGCAAAAAGATTGAATGTTTCGGTGTCAACTGTTTCCCGTGCATTGAATGATCATCCCCGGATAGGTTTGAAAACAAAACAGGCTATTCAAAACCTGGCAAAGGAGTTAAACTACGAGCCGAATCCCAAAGCCATTTTCTTTAAACAAAAGAAAAGCTTTGTAATTGGGGTAATTCTTCCCCTGATCTCTGAGGATTTTTTTTCCAAAAGTATCAGTGGTATTGAAGATGTAGCCATGGAGCATGGTTATACCATCTTATTTGGACAAAGTCATGAAAGCATCGCCAAGGAGCAAACAGTAATGGAAGCAATGGTGAAGCAGCGTATAGACGGATTGCTGATTTCGCTGTCGAAGGAAACCAACAAGTACAATCACCTGATTGCATTGGAAAAATATAATATACCAGTGGTATATTTTGACCGGGTGCCGCCTTTTGAAAGAGCTAATAAAGTTTTTTGCAGTGTATATAAAGGTACAGAGCAAATGATTGAATGGCTGTTCAGGCAAGGGAGAAAGCGTATTGCTTTCATTAACGGGCCCGATGAGATTGCGGCCAGCAGGGAGCGTTTAAAGGGGTATATGGAAGGGATCTCGAAAAAGAAGCTGAAGATCGATATGCAGATGGTAGAAAAAACAGACCTGTCGGAGGCGGGAACCCAGCTTGCCGTGAATAAGCTCCTCGACCTGAAAAGGCCGCCGGATGCGATCATTAGCTTTAATGATTATGTGCACCTCGATGCTGTAAAGTTTGCCTTACAGAAAGGGGTAGATGTAAACGAGGATATTCTTTTCGCAAGTTATGCGAACATATCGGCTAACAAACATGCAGCCTATCCACCAGTGGTATCTTTAGATCAGTTTCCTTACCAGCAGGGGCAGGTGGCTATGAATATGCTCATTAATATTTTGAATAAAAAACAGTCAGAGGGAGCTTCAGAGATCCCGTTTGAACAGGTAGAGGTGCCCGGTTCCCTGGTATATAGCTGACGCAAAACTTATACAATCGTTTGCGCAATTTTGCTATTCCTGTATGGTCTACCTTTATCTGAAATGTAACCGGAGATATGGATATCATGCATAGTGCGCTTGCCCGCTATGGGTTTAATAAGGATAGCTATACCATCGAACGCTTTGGGAACGGACTTATCAATGACACCTGCCTTGTAAAAAGGGAGGATGAAAAGTATATTCTTCAGCGGATCAATAATGCTGTTTTTACCAACCCTTTTCTTATTGCGGAAAATATTGAGAAAATAGAGGATTATCTGTCAAAAACAGATACTTCTTATTTTTTTACTACACCCTGTAAAACCCTGGAGGGCGATACTATTGTCTGCATTGAAGATCATTACTACCGGATGTTCCCGTTTGTAAAAGGCAGTCATACGGTAGATGTGGTGCAAACACCGCAGCAGGCTTTTGAAGCAGCAGCCCAGTTTGGTCAATTTACCCGCGTATTATCGGGTATGGACATTCACACCCTTAATATTACGCTTCCTGCTTTTCATGATCTGGCTTTACGGTACAACCAGTTTTTAGAAGCGCTTGAAAAAGGTAATCCGGAGCGGATCGCAGAAGTAGCCAGCCTGGTACAGCAGTTAAAAAAACAGGCCCATATAGTTGAAGAGTATAATAATATACTAAATAATAGCGCTTTCAGGTTAAGGGTAACCCACCACGATACCAAGATCAGCAACGTATTGTTTGACGGAGCGAGTAGAGGGCTTTGTGTGATTGACCTGGATACAGTAATGCCGGGGTACTTTATAAGCGATGTAGGAGACATGATGCGAACTTATTTGTGCCCCGTCAGCGAGGAGGAAAAAGATTTTAGTAAGATAGAGATCAGGGATGATTTCTACTTTGCTATAGTAAATGGCTATAAAAGCTTTATGGAAGCGGAGCTTACGGATACCGAAAAGCAATATTTTTTTTATGCCGGTAAGTTTATGATTTATATGCAGGCCCTGCGTTTTATTACCGATTATATAAATAACGATGTGTACTATGGCGCCCGTTATCCCCAGCATAACCTGGTAAGAGCTACCAATCAAAGTATTTTATTACAACGTCTTTTAGAGAAAGAGCAGGTTTTTTTGGCGCGACAGGAAATTATTCAATAATTTTTGTCATTCTCTTTGATTATTATAAATAAATCCTTTACATTTGCAACCCATTCGCACAAAGCGCGGCGGATCCGGGAAGTAGCGCAGGCCGGTAGCGCACCTGGTTTGGGACCAGGGGGTCGCAGGTTCGAATCCTGTCTTCCCGACTTTTAAGGAATCAATTCCTTTCAATCCTTGTAATTCTTATTGATTTACAAGGATTTTTTTTTGCCGGTATATCAATTTCAATCAAAGAATGTCAATATTCAGGTGAGTAATTCAGTGAGCAAGTCAAGGCATGGAATTTGTACTCACTGAGAGGCTTGTAATCTGTTGTTATCCATTTAATTGTGTTATTTCTTTTTGACACTTTTTGAGAGGATTCGAAATGGATTCGAATGTGCGGACACCGATAGGCGTGGAGAAGGAAAATCAAATCATTTCAAAAACTTTTAAAAAAGAAAATGTATGGCAACACAAACATTTAGCGTAAGCTTTCTAGTCAGAAAATGTAAAGCTGACAAAACCCATGCGGACATTTATGTACGAATCACGGTTGATGGACAAGACAAGGAGTTCTCAACTAAAGAGCAAATTGCTATTAGTGCATGGGACCGTAAAAAGGGCAGGGTAAAAGGAAATACAATCGCTGTAAAGTCAATTAATGAACACCTGGATAATATACGTCTGGCAGTTAAAGCGCATTATCGTAAATTGATTGACAATGAGAAATTAGTTACAGCTGAGTCGGTCAGAGATGCTTATCAGGGAGTGCAAACGCAATTGAAAGGACATACCTTGAAAGAGCTTGCCCAGTACTATCAAAAAATATGGGAACCTAAGCTAGCTAAAGGTAATTTTAAGAATTACAAAACTACTATAACATATCTGGAGCTATTTCTTCAGAAACATTATCCCTCAAAGGATGTCTATCTTTCTCAGGTGGATGGTGAGTTTGCTACGGAGTTCGAACACTATATTCGGACAACTCCTATTAAAGATCATGATCCCTGTAAAGGTAATGGCCTGGGAAAGCATATACAACGGTTCAAGCGAATACTTAATTGGGCTGAAAAAGAAATAAAATGGATAAAGGAAAATAAATGTAAGGATTATTCCTGTCCTCTTAAAAGATCAAAAAGAAGAAAACTCAATTTTGTAGAATTAGTTAAACTGGAGAAAAAGAGGTTTGTAAATCCGGCTTTGGAATACGTTAAGGAGCTGTTTTTACATAGCTGTTACACAGGATTCGCTTTTATTGATGCAATGGCATTGACTGAACATGATTTTGAATGGGAGGCAGATGGGGCGGTGTGGTGTAAAATTTACCGTACAAAATCTGATGAATTGTGTGCGGTGCCTCTGTTACCTTCGGCAGCAGCTATTTTGAAAAAGTACAGAGCTGATGCGAAAGCTAATTGCCGCAAGAATATTTTTCCAGCCGTTTCCAATCAGCATGTAAACGCTTGCCTTAAGATTATACAGGAAGCATGTGAAATTTATACCTACCTGACCTTTCATGTGGCCAGACATACATTTGCAAAGACTGTCGCACTAAAAAATGGAATTCCTATGGAAACCGTTCAAATGATGATGGGGCACACGAAAATAACCACAACACAAATTTATGCTGATGTGGACGAGGAAAAGATTATTAACGATATGTCGGGGTTGGAGGATAAATTAAATAGAAAAAGAGATTTAGTTGAAAAAGGCGAATGGCAATCCAGTTGGCAATGATGTTATCTATTGATACAAATATCTCGGACGGATGGAATAAGAAAGCGGTCGATAGACTATAAATTGACTTCAACCGCTTTGTTCTCTCAAAATGATTTTTAGGTAGGGAATACCTTTTACTTTACATATGATCATCAATACTTAATCTGACAGGTTAGGTTTTTTAGGCATTTCCAACAGAGATGAATTTGAAGAAAAGGCGGTTGGATTTTCAAACGCCTTTTCTTCAAATTGGCCAGATTATCCCTGGCAGGTTGCTCCTCAGCAGAGCCTGTTTCTGATTCATCTTTACACTTTACAGGTCATTGCTCAAAAGCCTTCTTCGACAAGTTTTTTGATGTCATCTTTATTATAATAGAGTGTGCCTCCGACTTTTTTTGTTCGCAAATTGCGGCTTATACGAAGGGAAACTAATTTGTTAGTGCAACATCCTAATATTTTTCTTACGTCAGAGGTTTTGTACCCTTCTGGGCGTTCATTCAATGAAGTATGATACTGCTTGAATAGTTCTTCAATCGCTTTTATTAAATTAGCTTCAAAAACTCTTAAATCTTCCTTTGTTATCACTTCTATCTCCATCTCACAAGAACTATTAAAAAATGATACATGAAATCTACGTTTTAGCAAAATGCATATTTCTCCTTGGGTAAAAAAATATAATGACTTATCCCATTTCCTCTACATAAACCAGGCTACCCAAAACAGGGCTATAGGATCTGATATATTTTATATATCCGAACTCTTCCAATTCCCTCATACATCGGTAATACGCTGTCTTTCCAATCTTAGATACTTCTCGTAGCCGGGCTTGTGTAATCGAAACGGGGTTTTCTCCATTGTTCAAGCACCACTGCTGAAATATTGCTATGTATAGCGCTATGTGGCTCGGGCCTACACGGTGATCACAACTTGCTTTTACTAAAAAGCCAATCATTTGCTTCAAATACATACTTCACAATTTTAGTTTTCATAAATGCTCATCTAGGAGGTTCATTTTCTCTCGAGCGGTTCTCTTCTTTTTGATACGCGTTCAAACGCTCCGTAATGTTTTGTAAAAGGATATCTTTATTAGGTGCTAAAGCTTGCTGAAGCTCGATCTTAAGAGTGGCAATGGAATAGATCAAATAACTTTTGGACGGACTGCTGTTGTAATCTACATAGTTTCTGGCATCCGTAATACTCGTGAATCCTTTAACCCTGTCTTGGGGAAGTTCTAAGATATCTGACTTTAGAGTAACAAAGGAGTATCCTTCCTTTTGTAAGGCTAGAAGTGCCTTTTGGACTGATGCGATGTCCTGTCTCATAATGATCCCGTTCATAGCGTTATCCAGCAACTTGGGTTTTGAGAAAAAATCCGGTTCGTTTATGGAGTGAGGGGGGACATGCAATTTCCATAGCTCCTTTGCCATGTCTATTCCTCCGTCTAGCCGGGATAGGAGTTTTAGGTCTGCGATTATCTTTTTTATCTCGTTTTTACCCTTATTCCATTTGTATCCCCAATCAGAGTAATCGTAATACCAATCAGCTTTTGCCATTTGCTTTGAGATGGCCATTGCAAATAAGTTTTTTAAATCTTGTTCTTTTTCCACGGTATTCTCCTTCAGTATGCGCTTTACATCGTCTTCTAAAAGGCTTAAGGATCGAAAGGTGTAATACCCTTTATCAGTAGGAGCCATTAACATATACTTGCAAGCTTCAAAGGCTGTTTTGTGAAATGTGATGTCTTTTTCAGCTAGTGTCTCACCTTTAATCTGAATAGCAGCAAACCGATGTTCCCTTTGCCTTTCCTGCGCCAGTCTTTTGCTGAACTGTTCCACTTCGGCTTTTTCGATTCCTTTAAAAATATCAATACTCATTGCTCCGCTTTTCAAAAAGTTTATCTACAGAATCACTATACCGTCAATGGAATTTATCCATCAGGTCCATAGTTAGACCGGCGTAACCGCTGACTACCGCACCTTCTGCGGCACTTAAATAATGAACAGCTCCCATAATGTCTATACTGGTTACTGCGATCCACCTACCCACGCGTTTAAACAAGCCTGGTCGGTCTTTATTTACCCTTGCCATTGTTAGTGGAGTGTTTTGCATTTGCAAGTAGGTGAGGAGTTGGGTCGGCTCATAGGGTTTTGACAGCTTCGGTTTACAGCTCCACCGATAGCCGGAGAATCTTGCGGTTGAGCTGGCTTTTAAAATTACTTCTTTGTCGATTTGTGGGAGCTGGCTTTCCAATACTTCCTGTTCAAAACCAGTAATAGTTCGCTTCAGCTGTTGAAAAGTACAGCCAGCCTCACCTACAGAGTCCATCATTGTAAATAGCTTTTCAAGCCGGGTTTTTACAGAATCGCTCCAGTTCAACCGATTAAAAAAACCATTGGGGTCATTAGTGAATTCAACAATCTTTTGAGCAATCTCCTCATGACTGGCCGTTATTTTTGATCGATTTATCCATCCCTTTGCTTTGCACAAGCTCCCTGCATAACTGGAATAACTCGCCAGATCCTGCAATTCTCCTTTGCTACACTGAGCATCCAAAGTGTCTAAAATTACGTTATGCCAATAGCCGAAACTGTCGTAAGGATTTCGAGAATTAGCAGGTAAACTGTCAGCGAAAGCAACAGGTGGGGTAGGAGTACCTTCATTTTTTTTACATCCCACCATCGCCATTAAAAATGTACAGGCACACAACATCAATAACACGCATTTTTTCATGTTTTACTATTTAAATGATTAAAAAATACTTTGAGAAATAAGAACCCTATTCTAATAGGGTTCTCGATAAATTAGAAAACCCTCCAGGCTTTTACAATTTGTTTATTTATAATGTTAAGATCAAGATGCCTTCCTCCATTTGATTCCTGCATCTGGAAAAGCAGTTTTTTGCTGGGCGGGATTGTAAAACTTTTTACCGCATAGACAACAGTATGCTCCGATCTGTTGGTTATCACTTTAGTGTTGCCTAATGTATATATAGGGGTTAATTCGATTTCCTGCGTGGTGGTTCGCTTACCTTTCTTTTTATCTCTTACGAATAAACGGAGTTGGCGGATTGGGTAATCAACCAAGGAGTTGTTCTTTAACCCGATTTGAAAGTATAGCATATCATCCTGGATGTAGATACCCTTAAGACTCAGGTGAACCTTAAAGTTCCGCGACTCCGTCGAGTTAATAAATTGCCTTTTATGAATTACGGTTTGCGCCGCTTGTTGAACTTTGTCTGTTGTGCCTTCTGGATTAAAAATGATAACGGATTCATTTGAGGTTCCAGAAAGGGCCACTCTTAAATTAAGATAAGACGGCTGGCTATGGTAATTTAATAAATAAGAGTAGAACTTTCCATCTGACGTCATTACGGTTAGATTCGTTTCAGGAAATCCCTCAACTGCCGCTTTAACCTGTAATACATTTTCTACGTCATGGGCTTTTTGAACCAGCACGTCTTTAGATCCCCGATCTACGCTTTTGATGGCGTAAGGGAAAATAAGATTGGTTGTTTTGATATCACTGATGGATAACCTGTAAGCTTCAATTTTTTGATCCTGGGCAAAGCTTATAGACCCGGTAAAGAAAATACACATCACTAACCATACTGCACTTTGTCTTTTCATTGTATTTCAATTTTCAAATTAATCTTTTTGTTTTCCATCCTTCAATAAGACCTGGTAGCCCGCCTTCACTGTTACTCTAACCTGCTTTACCTTACGACTCAGAAAACTTTTGGCGGCTTCTACTCCCAGGCTGGCAGCTTGTAATCCTACAGAAGTGCTGACCGTATTGAATCCCAATCCCTGCAACCCACGATCTGTACTTTGTTGGATCACCTGTTTGGATATAGCGCCCGGTACCCGAACTCCCGCGAGGCCATCCATGTCATACACCACTAACTGCACTGGAAATAACTGAGATCCATACCTGATACTATTGACAACGATTCTCAACCGCTCTCCGGACAACGAAGCTTCACCATGAACAAAAGTCTCCCGAGGAATCAGCAGGCCATTGATACTGATATCATCTGCCAGCCTCAACTTCACGGTTGCGCCATTTACCAACACCTGAGTCTCGTGAATAAATGCCCTGACTGTTTTTTGGTCTGCTTTTGGGCTAACGGAATTATCCGTTGAATAAAAGCCGTTGTTATCCTGAATCTCATTAGTTTCAACCGCCCCTTCCAGCAGGGAAGGGGTAAGGTTGTTTGCCCCTGTCGTTACCGCATACACCAATCCTTTCTTCCTCTCCAGTTTTTCCTCCAGGTCGTCCTGGACTTTTTGAGGATTCTGGATAGCAATGATCTTATCCAGCATGCCGTCCAGTTTACCCAGCTCTGGATCTTCTGCCGTTGATGCTTGAACTTGTTGCATCATAGCTTTGAGTTGTTCTGCTTCCGGGTTATAGGCTGAGGTAGAAGTGGGCGCTGATTCCCTTTTAGGTTCCGGCTCATGGGAGAGTTCTCTCTGAAGTTTCGATAGCCGATCATAAACCATTCTTTCATTCTGATCCGGTTTTATAAGAGAACCACGCGAACGTGCGCGTACCGTACGCTGGTCAATCTGCTCTACTCCAGGCAATCTCTCTGCCAATTCTGCCTCCGAAACGCCCTCCATACTTTCAGGTTCATCATCCGGTAAACCAAACAGAGAGGCCGAACTATTTAGCTTCGACCTTAGCTTGGCTGAATCTTTCTCCGCCTGCTCGTAATACCTGAGCTTATTCCAGTTACTGTCTTTTGGAGCAGCAGCGGCGGGAAGATTTAAATTGATACCAGATGCCAAAGCGCCATTATTTTGGGTCGCCTTAGCATCACCTACCAGACCCAGCGTCCACATCAGTAAAATCACAAATGGTAATATCAAAACCGGCGCTACCATTAATAATTTTCTTCTCCTTAAAAACTTCGGGTATCTCACCTTTCCTTCACTTTTCATGTTCACTAAATTTTGATTGATAAATGTGTTGCATAGCCCTGATACTATCCAGTAAGCCTGGCCTGAATTTCCTTAAACTATCTAAAGCCTGGGGGCCGTTTTCAGATGTCATTACACTGTTCAATTGACGCTGAATTTTCTGAAGGATTACATGTTCGCTAATGCCTCCATCAGTGGTATCCTTAACTATTATATGTTTGGGTATCGTCATCACCATGGATGATTTCTTTGCGCCATAACGCTCCAGCGAGTTCCAGATCGTAAAGAAGATGGAGCAACCAAAAACTAAGCAAAAAATAACAAGTCCAACCGTTAACTGGCGAGGGGAGAAGTGTTCACATTTTTTGTTCAGCCAATCTGAAATTTGTCGTTGGCGCTTTTCCAGTCCGATCTTCAAGCGATCAAGCAGAGAGCCTACAATCGACAGCTTATTTTTAAATACGCTTCTGCTCATCGCTCACTCACTTTTATATCATTATTCTCCAATATCTCCCAGCGTTCTACTAAAAATCCATGGGTATTATTATCACTTTGCACCAAACCGGTTCTGATCTGGCCACCGGTCACGATGGATCGTGTCAGCAGAGATGTCGGCCTTGTAATAAATTGTTTACCCCTGCAAGTAAACCGGTAAGGTGTTCGCGTTAGATCTACTTCAATACTTTCGATCTCAATTGCCTGTGAAATATTGCCCGAGATCAGGTTATTATAAAAACCGGCTTCTTTCATATTCTGATAGATCCTCCGTGCTGACCCATCTGCCATATAAAGCGCCTTGGTAACCTGTTGTTGAATCGCTTTTTCATCCGGTGAAAGCGTAAAGAATAATGTGTGGAAGGTTCGGATATGATCCCGGATTTCTACGGGCAGGTTTCTCTTCTCTGCAACAGCTTCGACCAGCTTCCCATTGACCAGGACATATACTTTCCCGCTATTGACAGTTAATACCTTTGTTGTTCGATAGATGACAAAACCACTAAGTAATAAACATCCCGTAATAACGATCATCGTAAACGCACGAACATGCCTGAACGCCGTATCTATATTTTTCATTTTGCGAAACATCATTTGTCCCCTCCTTTAATTTTATCGTGCATGTATCCCTCTTTATCCTTTGCGGTATACCCTTCATAAATATTATAAGGTGCTTTGGCAATATTGGTAGCACCCGCTCCAACCCTGGAGGCCGTGGCTGTCGCAACAGTTCCGGCCATTCCTGCGACGGTCCCACCTGCTGCCATCACAGCACCTCCGGCAGCCATGGTGGCTCCGGTAGCGCGACCTGTTAGTGAGTCGCCTCCACCCACCCAAAGAATCTGGTTCGCTATAGAGGGTACAGAGAAATACCCGAATATGCCGATGATCAGGAAAATCATATATCCCATATCCGTGCGGCTAAAGAACGTATCTCCCTGCTCCGCTACCTGGGCAATATCAATCTTGAGCATTTGCTCCTGTATCTTCCCAATCACAGCGCCGAACAGGTTGGCAATGGGCAGCCATAGAAATACATTAATATAACGAGCCAGCCAGTGCTTGAGCGTATGTCCAAATCCATCGAAGACAGATAGCCCAAAAGCGAGTGGTCCAAGAATGGCAAGGATTAACAAGTTAAAAGTGCGCATTGTATTAATGGCAAGGGACGCAGCTGCAAATAATAGTTGTAAAACCTCCGCGATTACTTCCTTGATCCCGTTTCTGAAGTTGTAGCTGGCTTTTGCCATGGCAAACCGGATATCATTACCAATGGAATCCATCCAGCCTTCATCGCCCGAGTCTTCATCAGGGTGTGTATATTTGTACCACCTATCCCGATCACCTTCTCCTGAGGGACCAACATAGATTTGATAGAGCTCGGAATTCCGAGCCGCTTCTTCTTTTTGTTTCAGCAATACTTCTATGGCTGCATTGGAATTATCTACCATGTTTTTTGTGCCGTTTACCGTGGGCTGCATCACACCATCTATCAGTCCTACAACTGACGGGAATACAGCTACGGCAAAGCCAATCACAAAAGGTTTAAACAGTGGGTAGAAATCGATAGACTCTGCCCGGGATATATGGCCCCATACCCTTGCAGCTATATACCAGAGAGCGGCAAAGCCTGCTATTCCTTGCCCCACGCCAATCAGCTCTCCACAAAGCGGCATCATCTCTGAGTGCAGCTGATCAAGCACTGCATGAAAACTTTGCAAATCATCCGCCCAACCTCCGATGGTCTGAA
>JBCNOR010000190.1:0-8594 GCA_039593785.1 Niabella sp.
GAGCCCGACGCCGAGCCCGAGCACGTCGACGCGGCCGGCCCCTTCCTGGCGGGAGGTAATATTGCCAGTTATTTATTACACATGCAAAACGCAGACTTAAAAGCCCTGAAAGCAAGCGGTATTATCGATGCGATGGAATACATGACCATGTGCAATATCATACAGGAACTCTATAATAACCAGGGTGGATGCGAACGTATTAAAAACTACCCTTTCCCAAGGCAATACGCTGTATTCAGCCGGTTGTTTGTGGATGTATTTATGTTCATTCTTCCCTTTGGGCTCATCTCCCAAATTGTTGAACTTACCCCAACAGTACCCTGGCTGATCTTTCCCGTTTGCCTGGTAGTAGCGTGGATCTTTAACTCGATGGAGCAGGTAGGTGATTTCAGCGAGAATCCTTTTGAAAATGCGGTAACGGATGTTCCCATGTCTGCCATGTGCAGAAGCATAGCTGTTGATCTGCAGGAAATGATGGACGAGGAAGAAGTACAGGAACGGTTAAAGCCGATTAATGGCATCTTGATGTAACTGCTATGAACCATCAGCGAAATACGACAAAATGATAAAAAATAAAACAAAATGTCGTACATTTGTAGTATGAAGAACAATAAAAAAACACCAAAAATAAAAGGCTATGCTACCAGCGAAGAAGACGAAAATATTTCCATTGTTAGCGAGCCCGCCGTACAATATGTAGCCTCTACCACACTACGCACCATACTGGGGGGAAGTAATGCTGTAAAGCACCCTCTTTCGGGAGATTTTGATTTGATCG
The DNA here is from genome assembly GCA_039593785.1 of Niabella sp. Classification (GTDB taxonomy): domain Bacteria; phylum Bacteroidota; class Bacteroidia; order Chitinophagales; family Chitinophagaceae; genus Niabella. The sequence goes on from JBCNOR010000190.1 coordinate 779, forward strand.
CGCTTACCCGAACCGGTATTCAAAAAGCTACGTTAAAATCCCTGGCTTCCTATATGGGCATTGACATGGAGCGGCTTAGCAGCCTGCTGCATTCATCTTACCGTAATATTCAGCGTAAGCAGGATGATGATTTGCTGGACACGCTTAAAACCGAAAAGGTATTAGAGCTTGCGGCATTTGCGCAACGCGGTATAGAAGTAATTGGTTCAAAAGAATATTTTGCAGAATGGTTGCAAAGTCCCTTGCCTGCACTCAGCAATAAACAGCCTATCGATTTTTTAGACACTACTTTTGGTATTCAAATGCTTCTTAAACTACTGGGTCGGCTGGAGCATGGTGTGTATTCATAATATCTTTAAAACTTTATCGAATTGCAGATTTATAGAATTGCCCAGGAACCCTTTGCCATGGACCTTTCGGGAAAAGGGGCGTGGATGAATGGAGGCCGCTGGAACAGCGAAGGCCAGTTTGCCCTGTATGCTTCTGCAAGCCGTGCGCTGGCTCTGCTGGAAATTCTCGCGCATGCACCCGCCAAAATGCTAACTATCAAGCCTTATATACTATTAACACTTGAAATTGCAGATACCCAGCCTGTAGAACAAGTACCGTTAAGAATGCTTCCTGAGAATTGGAATATTTCCGGCTCGGAGCGGGAAACCACGAGGTTGGGGGATGACTTTCTGAAAAAAGGAAAAGATCTTTTGCTTATGGTACCCAGTGTAATAATGCCGGAAGAATGGAATTACGTGCTCAATCCCCTGCACCCAGATATGAAAAGGATTAAGATCCTGCACCGGAGAACGATCACATTTGATAAAAGATTTTTTTAGGATTGTTAGAATAGATAAGAAACTTATACTAAGAGCCTGTTTAAAAATTATTCATTGGCTTTATTATGTTTTTTTTGGGCTGTCCGCCAGCCGGCGGATTGAATTTTTCGTAATAGTGGCCTACTGACTACGTCCCGAAGTTCGGGACGCCTCGTTTCGCTCAAAAAGAAATGCATAATAGGCCTCAACAATAAAATTTAGACAGGTTTCTATAAACTGAGGCTTTAACAAAGCCGATCACGCTTATCAATAAATTGCTTACAATCAATCCGTGCAAAATAAAATTTCTATTCTAAATGCTTACCTTCATAGTAATAGTTGTTTAACTAACTAAATTTAAGCAAACCGGTTGCTGATTACCTGTCGGTTGAATTGCCGTGTATAAATTCTAAGAAAAGAACGCCGGTAATTCTGTTGACAGTGGCCAGGAGATCAATGCTCTTGTAGAAATGGAATCGGTTTTTATAAAACTGGATATTCATGAAACGTATCATCAAAAAAGTGGCTGTATTAGGCAGTGGCGTAATGGGCTCACGTATAGCCTGTCATTTTGCCGGGGCCGGTATTCCTGTATTGTTATTGGATATGGCGGCAGAAGGTAAGGACAGAAATAAGATAGTAAATGATGCGCTGACAGCTGCCGCGAAGAGCAACCCCTCCCCGCTTTACACGCCGGATATAGTAAAAAGAATTACTACAGGAAATTTTGATGATCATTTAAAAGATATCAATACCTGCGACTGGGTTATAGAAGTGGTGGTGGAAAGACTGGATATCAAGCGCCAGCTTTTTGATAAAGTGGAACAGTTTCGTAAGCCAGGCAGCCTGATCACCAGTAACACATCGGGCATTCCTATACACCTGATGGCGGAAGGCAGAAGCGAAGATTTTAAAAAACATTTTTGCGGAACGCATTTTTTTAACCCGCCCCGTTACCTGCGCCTGCTGGAAATTATTCCAACAAAAGAAACTGCCGGAGAGGTAGTTGACTTTCTGATGGAATACGGAGACCTGATACTCGGTAAAACCACGGTGCTTTGTAAAGACACACCGGCTTTCATCGCCAACCGTATAGGTGTATATAGCATCATGTCGATCTTCTCACTGGTAGATAAGCTGGATCTTACTATTGACGAGGTGGAGGCGCTGACAGGGCCTATTATTGGCCGTCCCAAATCAGCCACATTCAGAACCGCTGATGTAGTAGGCATCGACACATTGGTAAAAGTAGCCAATGGCGTTTATGATAATTGCCCCGGCGATGAAGCAAAACCAACCTTTAAAATTCCTGAATGGTTAAATAAGATAACAGCTAATAACTGGCTGGGAGATAAAACAGGCCAGGGATTCTTTAAAAAGGTAAAAACGGATAAAGGCTCTGAAATTTTGACGCTGGATTTAAAAAGCTTTGAATATAAGCCAAGGGTAAAACCCAAATTTGCGTCGGTAGAAGCTGCTAAGCCTATCGAGGATTTAGCCAGCCGTATTAAAATGCTGGTAGCGGGTAAAGATAAGGCTGCGGATTTTTTAAGATCGTTTCACTATGGCTTGTTTTCTTATATCAGCCATCGTATTCCTGAAATAAGTGATGAACTTTATCGTGTAGATGATGCCATGAAAGCAGGCTTTGGATGGGAAATAGGCGCTTTTGAAACCTGGGATTTATTGGGCTTAGCTAAAACTACCGAAGCTATAAAAGCCGCAGGCCATAGCGTTGCGCCGTGGGTAGAAGAGATGATCGCAGCAGGCCATCAGTCCTTTTATAAAGTAGAGAATGGTAAAACATTGTTTTATGATATCACTTCCAAAGGATACCTGCCGGTTCCAGGAGGTGATGCATTTATTATCCTCAAAAACTATAGCGACAAAATAGTCTGGAAGAACAGCAGCTGCAAGCTCTATGACATAGGCGATGAAGTATTAGCACTCCAATGGAACACAAAAATGGGAACTATTGGGGGCGATGTATTAAGCGGTATTCAAACCTCTATAGAAAAGGCCGAAAAAGATTTTAAAGGTTTGGTAATAGCCAACGATGGCGCTAATTTTTCGGCAGGCGCCAATATAGGGATGATCTTTATGCTGGCTGTAGAGCAGGAGTATGACGAGCTGGACTTTGCTATACGGGCTTTTCAAAATGCCATGATGCGGGTGCGTTATTCCAGCGTACCGGTGGTGGTGGCTCCCCACGGGCTGGCATTGGGAGGTGGTTGTGAATTAAGTTTGCACAGTGATAAGATATGCGCAGCAGCTGAAACCTATACCGGGTTAGTGGAATTAGGCGTAGGCGTCATCCCCGGCGGTGGCGGATCAAAAGAATTTGCATTGCGGGCTGCTGACGAGATGCATGCAGGCGAACCCGAAAACATCACTTTGCAAAACAGGTTCTTAACCATTGCTACGGCTAAAGTAGCCACTTCAGCTTATGAAGCTTTCAACCTAGGCATATATAGGAAAGGGTTGGATGAAGTAGTAATGAACCAGGACCGGCGGGTTGCGGAAGCAAAGCGTAGCGTTATCGACTTATATGAAGGCGGCTATACCATACCTGTTCAGCGCACGGACATTAAGGTTTTAGGCCGTAGTGCGCTGGGGGCGCTGCTTGCCGGAATACATGCTATGGAGCAGGGCCAATATGCAACGGAACATGATGCTAAGGTAGCGCGCAAGCTGGCTTATGTGATGTGCGGGGGCGACCTGAGCGAGCCCACCCTGGTAAGCGAGCAATATTTATTGAACCTGGAGCGGGAAGCCTTCTTGTCGCTGTGTGGTGAAAGAAAGACATTGGAGCGCCTGCAAAGTGTTATTAAAACAGGGAAACCGATAAGAAACTAAGAAAGCGATGTATACCGATTTTATCCGTCTTTATCTAAGATATGAAGAGTATTAACCACGTTGTATTATCCTTGCTTGTGCTAATCGGTATGCAGGGATGTCAGTCCAACCTTATTCGGCATAGCAATTTAACATCCGGGGAGTTATTTCTTTGTGACTCTTTACAGATAGACACGAGCGTAATTACTGCTATAAGACAATACAGTCAAGGGAATATCGAATCTTTTGAGAGTGGACTAGGCTCAAAAATTTCCAGCAGAATGGAGGACACTGATTCTGTTTTTCTAAAAGGAATAGTATTTCCCGAGACAAATGAAAAAGCTTACAATGTTGTATTCAATTTAAAAAACTTGATGCAAAAAAAAGGCTACACGATCTTTTTGGCAAATAACAATTTTAATTATGAACATCAACCAGACTATATTGGTGTACTAAAAACAACAGACCAATACAAAGTATTGCAACAAATTAAAACAGACGGAATCAATTTCAATATAACCAATGACAGTCTTATCACTATAATCCGGAATTTTGATAAAGAGTTAAAACTGGAGTTAATCGGCGCTGCTGGTGACTGGTGTGAATTCGTTATCCATAAAGCCCCACCAAGTTGGTTGAACTTATCACAGGATGTTTATAAGGTGTGTCCCGATGTGGTAGAACAAGGCGCCGGATCGATTGAAGCGCTGGCCAATGAAATGCAACGTTCGGGAAGGCTCTATTTATGGTGGGATTAATAATTATTCATTCTTTTGTTTTAAAATTCTTTTATAGTACCGATAACTTATGAAACTTATACTTCCATTACTTCTTACTCTTTTCCTTTACAATTATTCCGGGTACGCTCAAACCCATACAACATCTTCAAAGGAAAAGGTAGACATCACCTTGACCAATGGTGGCAAAGCAGTGTTCTTTGTAGAAAATCTTTCAAAAAAAGAAGACGCTTCCCTAGTGGCACTTCATAAAAAGAACAGCGACAGCATCTATAATATGTTTGGTGGCGCTACCACCACTCTTTTAGTAGGACGTACCAATGCACAGTCTTTTAAATCAGTTACGAAGCTAAAAACCTGGTATGTATACGTAAAAGACCTGAAACATCGCACGGCAATGATTATGATTGATGGCAACACCGAACCCACCATCGAATATGATCCCAATAAATATATACCAATCGTCAGCAAAAAGTTCGTGGTAGAGCTAACACAACGAAAAAGCAGTATGAAGCAGGAGCGCCGGGGAGAGGAGGCAGCCGAAAGTAACCTTCAATTAAAACTGGAAACAAAATTCACGCCGGACGCGTCTTATGCTTTGGCCCTGATCCGGAATGCCAATACCATGGAATATCCTTTACCGCCGTTTCAGGAAGATCCCGTAATGAAAGGAAGTTATAGCTTCGTGAGCTATACGGACAGTACACAAAAGACAGCCACTGTAAAGGCGTTATACGTTTATTTGAATGATGGTACCAACCGGTTCAAATCAATCGAAATGGATTACTTAAACGGCACTAAAAACAAAATCGTTTACTACTATAGTCCTTTAGGTTTGCTCGACTCTATGAAAAGCTTCACCAATGGGAAACCAGATTATACTCTCAAATATAAATACCTGCACGACCGGTATATTTCTTACACCAATAACAACGACAATAGCAGGCGTGAATTTATTCTCAACACATTAAAACAGGTTGCCACTATAAAAGATTTTGATAGTGAAAATACCATCTCTATGTATCGCAGCTTTAAATTTGATGATAAAGGCCGCATCTTAACTGAAAGTCGTTATAAAGATTACTATACATTGGAAGGAAAAATGGAATACACTTATAATGATAGCGCCTCAAAAACATTAGCCACCTTAAAAACCTACGACGGCGACAAACTCACTTATGAGCTAACCCGCAAAAAGCAAGGCAATCAATTTATTCAAAATAACAAATCTATATACGGGTATGAAAGCGTAGGCCTAGACAGCTACTCAAAAAATGGTGCAGGGCTTAGTAAGAACTATACCAATGGTAAAATGAGCGGTTATTTTGTAACCCGGAAAATACCGGACTAAAGAACACACCATGTTTACATTCAGGAAAAACTATTTCTTCTTTTTTATCTTATTGTTTGTTGTAGAAGTGCTGATCGCAGTTTATGTACATGACAATTTTGTGCGGCCTTATATCGGTGATGTGTTAGTGGTTGTACTACTTTACTGTTTTCTAAAAGCGTTTGTAAAAGTTCCTGTTATACCTGCTGCAATAATTGTACTGATTTTTTCTTTTGTTATCGAAACACTTCAATACTTCAATATTGTAGACCGGATTGGGTTAGGGCATTCAAAACTGGCCCGGACCGTTATCGGCACTTCCTTTGCGTGGGAAGATATATGGGCATATATAGCAGGATTTATTTTGATTCTTATTGCAGAAAGACTTCTCATATCGCGCGTAAAGGAGCAATAGCCCATATCTACATCTGGTAGTAGGTATTACTTTCTTCTCTCACCGGCAGGTTCGGGTCTCCGATCATCTGCTTAATATTGATTTCAATTGTAGTTGCTAAAGCCGTCATAGGCGTGTCTACCGGTGTGTTCTCAAAAGGATCCTGCATAATAATAGCGGTTTTCTCAATAGCAATAAACATTACGGGTAATGCAATGGACAACAGAATTTCGGGTACAATAAGGTTATCGCTCAAGCCAAAGGGTAATATAAATGTAAAAGCAAAAATCAATGTATGTAGCAGCATACTGTAGGAACGGGGGAAAACCGTTTTTTTAATACGTTCACATTTACCCATTGCATCGCAAAGCCGTGCTATGGTGGTATCTAATTGCACCTGTCTGAACTCACTTATTAGCCCTTCATCGCTCCACCTTTTGATTTGCTCCGTATGCTGATCTAACAGGGCATTGGGAACATTCTCGGCTGTTATATTGTTCGAATCGATGTATGCCTGAACCCGATCTGAAAAAGGCAGCTGCCTTAATGACTCACCCAATGCATAGTTCCAGATAATCTGCCGGTTGGCAAAGGCAGCTATCTCCGCCTGGTTATCCCCGTTTAAGAACAATTGCGTTTCCCTGACCAACGTTCTGGAATCATTGACAATGGCGCCCCATACAATACGCGCTTCCCACCAGCGCTCGTATGATTGCGCAATACGAAAGGCAAGAAGCAGGGATACCGCCGTGCCTACAATAGAAGGAATAGCGATAGGGAAGGTAAGTTCCTTTAACAGCCGGAAATGATCCAGCCAGCCAACCAAAATGGCAAATACACTAATAGCCAATATTTCATATTTTATCTGCCTGAGGAAGTAAGGGATGGAAATTTGCCTGTTCAGCAACATAGAATAATTATTTGTAATAATCATTTTCAAAAAAAATGCCACTTCCCGCGATAGGATTATCTTTAAAGAAAAATAACAATGGGCACTGTAGAAGTTCAGACCAGCGGTATCATTCGTATTTCATCGCATATTATAACTTATGGCAATGCCGCCAGTGCTGAGATCACCAACCAGATACGGGACGAAATAGAGGCAATGTGGAACGAGCCAGCGGCCAACATTTTTTTTAGCCACCATAGTTATCAAGTTCAATTTAAAATAACGGCTGCTTATCATCCTGCAATCGAGCCAGAAGAGATACTGGCGAATGACAACCCCCTCAATAACTATTTCCGGATTGAAGAATTCGCCCATGGCAATATTTCATTTGTAGACGGATTAGGCTGCAACACGGGGTATTTCAAACTGGAAAACCTGTACAAAGGTTCTACCACGGCAGCACATGAATACGGGCATACATTGGGGTTGGAACATCCTTCCGATATCGACCTCAGAGGCAAAGGTGTGCCCGGCATTATGTATCCCCGCGGCACCCTGGTAGATCCTGCCTTTCAATATGATCCGGCACAACCTGCAGGTGCTAAGGGTGGCACCATGCATCCCATGTTCCGGAAAGTAACACAACGTGATATTGAATTATTAGCGCTTCACCGGCTGGATTTTATCAATAATGTGGCAATCGTGGGTGATTTCAGCAGTGTATGGCATCCTGATCATAAAGATGGGTAATGGTGCAAAAAATAGTTGGTGTTACATTGCGTTAAAAAGCTTTTATTAGCGATGTAAATCAGAAGAGGACTT
>JBCNOR010000191.1:0-8584 GCA_039593785.1 Niabella sp.
GATACTCATCTGTGGATATTTCCACTCTTTTGCCTGGTTACAGTTATCGAAATACTTTTCGTATTCCTTCGACTCATAAATAAAAGGGTTAAGACCGCCGCGGGTGATAAAAGAGTCGCAGGAGGGTTGTTGCAACTTTTGTAAAGTTTCTTTTAGCAAAGGATAATTTTTATCAATAAACGATGTTCCGTTTTTAAAAACCCACCCATCCTGTTCGGTGTAATAAGACACTTTATCAAAAACATGCTGCTTTAAAATATCAACGTTCAATGTACTAACAAGCTTTTTCAGCCAGCCTGCAAACTCTTTTTCGTAATCGATAAATGAATAATAACGGCCATCAATAGCTTTATAACTAATTCGAACCGGATCATCAATAACCTGGTCCGATCTTTTTACAGAATAAAGATTGATACCATAAGGGGCCGCAAAAGACCTGATCAGCACTTTACCGGTTGTATCCAGCAAAATAGTTTCGCCGCCTTCCCAATGATAATGCTCACCATCCGGTTTCTTTTGAGCGCCGGTTAAGCCGGTTAACAGGCCATTCTGTACCCTATCCAGGTAGTTATAGATGGCGGGAATTACGACCTCCCCTTCCCGGTTTAACAGCCCTACCTTATCCAGCTTACGATCTCTGAACCGGATGAACCCCTCGCTTTCACAATCGGGCGCATTATCAAAAAAATAAAGACTGTCAAACCCTGTTTTTTTGCCTGCGCGGGTAAGAAAATAAGCAGACCATTTTCCCGTTACAGGAGACTCTTCTATTACAGACATAATATGCTCGAGTTTACGGGCAACGCCGGCACCGGAAAAACGGGGCTCTATTGTCACTTGCCCACTGTTATTCTTAAATCCATACAATGTAGTATCAGCATTCCAGTAAGCGGTCCAAACATCGCTTTGCGCCCTGCCACTGCCCAACAGTAAAACCAGCAGAAAAAGTAGAATTATATATTTCATGAGTGCTTCTATATAAGACACAATAAACAACAATATCCACAATTGCAAACTCATTTATCTTTGTCGCCGCATGGATATTGAATTAAACGAACAGGAACAGTTAGTTATTGCCAGGATTGCCGCAGCAGCCCAGGAGTTGAACCTCGAAAGTTATCTGGTGGGTGGATTTGTACGCGACAAACTTTTGGGACGTCCCACGAAAGATGCGGATATTGTTTGTGTAGGAGATGGTATTGAACTCGCTAATGCAGTGGCGGCCAAATTTCAACCTGTTCCGCGCGTGAGCTTTTTCAAAAATTTTGGAACAGCCCATATCAACGTTCTTTTACCACATACCAAAGAAGCTTTTGACATCGAATTTGTGGGCGCCCGCAAAGAAAGCTACCGGCGCGATAGCCGTAAACCACAGGTGGAGCCCGGTACTTTGGCCGACGACCAGAAAAGGCGGGATTTTACCATTAACGCCCTTGCCATTTCGCTGAACAAGGCTGATTATGGCAAGCTGGTAGATCCTTTTGAAGGATTAAAAGACCTGGAACAAAAAACCATTGTTACACCTTTAGAACCCGAACAAACATTCAGCGATGACCCGTTGCGTATGATGCGGGCTATTCGTTTTGCTACGCAGCTTCATTTTAATATTGCCAGCGAAACATTGTTGGCCATATCGGAGCAGGCAGAAAGAATTAAGATCATTTCGCAGGAACGCATTACCGACGAGCTCAATAAAATTATTAAAGCGCCGAAGCCCTCTATCGGCTTCGACCTGCTTTATAAAACGGGGCTGCTAAAACTGATCTTCCCTAAGATGGTAGCTTTGGCCGGTGCAGAAATTGTAGATGGTCATGGCCATAAAGACAATTTCTATCACACGTTACAGGTACTTGATAATGTAGCTAAACATTCAGATGATCTCTGGCTGAGATGGGCTGCCATATTACATGATATAGCTAAACCCGCTACCAAGCGATTTGAAGAGGGGCATGGGTGGACTTTTCACGGACATGAAGTTGTAGGAGGTCGTATGGTGCCTAAGATCTTCAATGAATTAAAGTTACCAGCCAACGAAAAAATGCGTTTTGTAAAAAAGCTGGTGGAACTGCATTTGCGCCCTATTAGCTTAACCAAAGAAGATATCACCGATTCAGCTATCCGCAGATTACTGTTTGACGCGGGGGAAGATTTTGATGCGTTGATGACGCTTTGTGAAGCCGATATCACCAGCAAGAACCGCCAGAAAGTAAGACGCTTCATTGAAAATTTCAAACTGGTTCGCGAACGTTGTAAAGAGGTAGAGGAAAAAGACCAGATCAGGACCTGGCAACCCCCTGTTGACGGCTCTGAGATTATGCAGATCTTCAATCTTTCTCCTTCGCGGCCGGTAGGTATTTTAAAAGACAGCCTTAAAGATGCGATACTGGATGGGATCGTAGAAAATAACCGTGAAGCAGCATTGGAGTTTCTTAAAGCCAAAGCAAAAGAAATAGGTGTAGCGTAAAAAGACGAGAACAGATTGTCCATCATTATATCAGGCCCAGTCTATCTCATCTTTATTTAAATGAGCCACATAAGACTGTAAAGCCAACTGCCCTTTTAATACCATGCCTTTCATTTCGGCAGGATTAAATACCAGTCCACCCGGGCCACCGCCCAAATCATCTTCGGGTTGGATGAGGTGTATTTTTAAAGGTTCTTTATTTTGATAAGCGCCGGGCACGGGATCTATAGTAAAGTATGCTTCAATATCTTCATCTGCTACGCCCAGTGATCTCATTTTCTCCTTCACCTTGCTGATATAAGAAAGGCCACGATTATAATGCAGAGGCCCATACAAATCGTTTGAACCCACATCGGTTATAAAAATAGCGATAGCTTTTTCTAATATGCCGAACAGGCTGGTTAGCTCACCATGATCCTGCTTTATATTCCTGGCCGAATGTATAATAGTAAATATCTCATGGGCTCCCGCATCGGTTGCAATACCAAGTCCTGCATATTCCCGTACGCCGCCATCTACAAACTGATATTCGGGAAATGTTTCTCCCGGCACTGTTTTATTCACTTTAACGGGCGGCATAAATACAGGCTGACTGGAGGAGGCCAGTACAGCTCTTCTAAACTGATCGGCGCTTACAATCTTTCTAATTTTATAATAGCTGCTTTCAACAGGATTTTGTGCGGTTGTAAAAACCACCAATTCCTCCGTTTGCAGGCAGGTGGTTGTCAGGTAAACTTCTTTGCCCGACTGTTGCAATCTTTTAAAATAGTCATCAGTATATAACGCATCGATCTTATCACTCAACGGGCCGGCGGTAAAAATAGAATGCGCGTTCAGCCGTTTGCCGATATTGTACTTTACCAGTATCTGCTCATCAGTAACTGAAGTGTAGAGTTGCTCCAATTTTTCGAGCTCCCCCAAAGCAACCAGGGGCACAATTAAGGCGCCTGTACTTGTTCCTATTAATACATCAAAATCAAGCTCGTAAATATTCATCAGATCTTTAACCACTCCCACCGAAAAAGCACCCTTTGAGCCGCCGCCACTAATAACAAGAGCATTTTTCATTGCATATATTTTAAATATAAAAATGTTACCGGGCGTATTTATCCGTATCCTGTTTTTGCTTATTTAATCTTATTGCTATAAAAGACTGTAACCACCAGTTATTCAATTTATAATCGCGTTGCGCCGTGATGCCTATATGAGCCAGCGATAATATTTCAAAACCCAGTCCGCCGCCGATCATTTGCTGCCGGTTCGTTCCCCAATTGGCCTCTGCAACCAGGTGCATATTGACCAGGGTACCGAAGTTCTTCGTACCAAACTCTGTAAGTTTTAACGCTACCATCGGACCAAAGAGCCCGCTCATTTTCTTGCTGGCATAAGCCGCACCCAGGTTGGCTCCTGCCCGCAGCAAGCCCGGTACTACCGTTACCTGCGGATTCAGAGACAAGCCGCCTGCATATGCATCCGGTGCAGTGCTGCTGAAATTTGTAACGGCTCCGTTCGTTAATTTAAGATTCAATAACCACCCTTTGGTAAATTCGGTATCCTGCTGTTGGGCATTCGCAAATCCCGCTACAAATACCAGGAGTAATAAAAAGGGCTTTCTTAATGTTTCCATAGTATGTCTTTCAGGTACTAAAGGTATTTAATCAGCTATTGCCTGCCGATAGCTAATTTACGGGATTAGGACGGTTTATTTACTGGCTTTATAGGTATAGTGATTCACCAGTATCCTGATCTCATTGTAGTCCCAGGAGTCGGGCAATGCCTGCTTCCATTCGGTAATGGTTTTAAAACTGTGCTGGGTGAACCGGGTTTCAAATAACCTGATATCTTCCTGGCTAAAAAGCCGCTCCAGTGCCAACACGCCTACTGAAGCCATTTTAGCCAGGTGCCCCAGTATAGTTCCTTTAGCAAGTGATCTTATTGTTGCAATTTCGTCAGGCGATTTACCTTCTTCAAAAAGCTGGAAGCTAATAACATGGGTTGGTTTTTTTGAAACGGCCTTTTCTACGACCGGGGGTGCCCCCTCCATCAAAACCGTATCTAGCAACCGGGCATCTTTTAGTACCGAAAGATAGGAACCCGCCCTATCAATAAGTCCCTTTAAAACCTCGTTATAGGCTTTTAACCCTTTTGCGCCTTTGGTTTCGGCATAACATTCTTTTGCGGGTAAAAATATTTTTTCATTAACATTCTTAAAAAAGAATGCCACAGCGCCTCTACTCTTTTCCTCAATAGGTTGCCAGGCCTCGGGTGTTTGCGTATAGTGCTGAAGCCGGTGATTTAAGAATATAGCAAACTTACTGTATACGGTCTCCAACGCTTTCAGCTCGTCTATTACCTGCTGCACAACCGGCAATGTCTCTGTTTTATCAACAACGCTGCTCTCATGTATCGCGGCCTCCCACTCTTCAGCCTCTGTCAAAAGCTCTTGAATGTTGAGTTTCTGAAGCACTTTGTTTCCTGCGTATATATATTGCTCAGCAGCCACAATAGTGGCAATCTGGTTACCGGCATCTGTTTCCTGTTGAAAAAGCTGGATACGGGGATCATTAATAATGGCGTGTGCAGGAATTTTTGTCTTGAGCACGATACCTTCAAGTGTTCTGCACCGGCTTAATGCTACATATACCTGCCCGCTGGTAAAAGATTTACCCGCGTCGATGATCACTTTATCAAATGTAAGCCCCTGGCTTTTATGAATGGTAACGGCCCAGGCCAGTTTAAAGGGAAACTGCTCATAACTGCCTATTACATCTTCTGCCACATTATTTTCCTGGTCGATAAAATATTTTTTGTTCTCCCAGGTTTCCCGCACTATTGTCAACTCTCTTGTTTCGTCCTGCGGCAGCACTTTCACTTCCTCGTCACGAAGCTCAGTAATAGTTGCCAGCTTGCCGTTGTAAAAGCGTTTGCTCTCGTCCTTATCATTCCTGATAAACATGATCTGCGCACCTTCCTTTAACTCCAGCTCTTCCTCGTTTGGAAAAAGATTCGGCTTAAACTCGCCCCAGACCTTCGCTTTATAAATATGGCTTTTGCCTTTTAATTCTTTTAACTTCTGCTTATTAATAGTGTCTGCCATATAGTTATGTGATACCAGATGCACATAAAATTCCTGCGGGTTAAAATCAGGCTGGTACCGGCTATGTAACAGGTCAAAATTGATGTTTTCAATATCGCTATCCCTGATAGCATTCAACATGGTTAAAAAAACCGGGTCTGTTTGCCGGTATACTGTCGTTAGCGAAACGGTTAAAAGCTGTAATCCCTCCAGGGCTTTGGCTTCAAAAAAGAAAGGTGAATTATAATAAGCCTGGAGAATCTGCTCAGTTTCCGGCCTTACTACCGGCGGCAACTGGTAAAGATCCCCGATAAAAAGCATTTGTAAACCGCCAAACCGAAGCGGGGACTTCCTGGCAGTTCTTAAGGCCAGGTCCATCATATCCAGCACATCGCATCGCAGCATAGATACCTCATCTATAATGAGTATTTCCAATGTTCTCAACAGCTTGAGCTTATCTCTCCGGTATTTGAAGTGAGGTAACAGGTTGGGAATATTGATTGCTTCATTTCTATCTACAAACTCAACCGTGGGAACAAAAGTGGTCAGCGGCAGCCCGAACATTGAATGGATAGTGGTTCCTCCTGCATTAATAGCCGCAATACCGGTTGGTGCTACAATGGCAAACTTCTTATCCGTTTTCTGTACAAAATTTTGCAGGAACGTAGTTTTACCTGTACCTGCCCTGCCGGTAAGAAAAACGCTACGGTTCGTATGCTCAAGTAGTTCAAATAGGTGTCGCAAATCAATATATTAAGCAGTCCAATAATCTTCCTGTTAATGGTGAATAAGATGTTTGAAAAGAACGGGATTATTAAAGTTCAGGCGTATTGCCACAATCTTCTTTCATATATACCGGGCCATTATAAACAACTGCCTTTGCATCGGCCACATAAGCTGTATCAGCCCTGGTTGCTTCATCAGAGATGCCGGAAACCAGTTTATCTCCTTCCTTTTTAAAGTACAACTCACGCACACTGTTCATCCCTTCCGATTGAAAATGGTACCAAAGCCGGATAATGTCTCCATTTACCGTCCCCTCCACAGTTCCATGACTACTATCCTTTTCAAAGTTTTTAAACACTGCGGTGCCTTTTACCAATGTGTCTATCATATTAAGCTTTAACGCATAAGTATCTTTTGCCGCAACGAAAAGATAGCATTGTTCGCCCACTACAGGCACAGTTTCCTCCACGCTCATTGCTGTTGAATCCGGCGAAGGGCCGTCACTTTGCCTGGGAGCACTATTACAGGCGAAAAGAGCGGAGGCAATTAAAATATAAAAAAACGATTTCATTTTATAGTTTTTAAGGGATAAGATAGCCTTTATCATGGGTTAGTTATTAATAACAAAACTAATCAATATCCTTAAAATAAAAAACCGCCTCATTGCTGAGGCGGCTACTTGTATGTTATAGCAAAAAGTGACTTAGTTTTTGCGCAGGTTTGGATGCGGAGGAGCTACGGTGTTTGGACCGTCTTCTCCGGGAGCAGCTGCACGAATGTCTACTGCATCGCAATCACCACCTTCCTGGCCTGAGCTGAAGATAAATCTGTCGCTGCTTACGCCTTCTTTTTCAACTAAGTGAGCAATCACTTTGTTTACATGATCCCAGCTTAATTGCTGCTGGCGTTTAGTAGCTGCGCAGTAACCTACCACTACTACCTTACAGTTTGGATTAGATTTCAGTTTAGAAGCTACAGTTGCTAAAGTAGCAGCTGCATCATCAGAAAGTTTGTTAGAATTTGCTGCAAAGTGAATGCTTGGCAAAGCACCTAATAAGGCTGCACAGTCGTTGGTAACTTGCTGCTCGCAACCTGCAGGACAAGGGCATTTACCTACACCATCAGCATCTACCGGCTGGCAATAAGTTGGGGTAACCAGTTCTTTGTCTTTACAATCAGGTACGCCATCGCCGTCAGTATCCAGGCTTACACCATGAGTATCAACAGGGCAACCGGCCGGAGTTTGTTCCTGGTCGAACTGATCAGTTACACCATCGCCATCAGCATCCGGAAGAATGATCTCAGGCACTCTGCGTAATTCGCCGTAAGCATAATTCATTGAGTTTAACCAGTAAAGAGGTTCAACTCTTCTTGATTTATTGCCCAGGTTGAAATTCAAACCTACAGTCAGGTAGTTCATCAGGTCTTTATCGGGAGATAAAGTTTTATACTCATCCCAACGTACACCATCTAAAAGGTCAGAACCATTATAGATTACCCTGTCTTCAATAGCCAGGTTGATACGGGGGCTTAAGCGAAATGCTAAACCTAAACCTCCTGATACAGACGGTGCAATATTACCACGGAACATATCAGAATAGGGCTTGCTCGGATCTCTTTCAATTGGCGTATCATACTCACCATTTTGCAGATCCTTCAATCTTTTCAGGACATCTTTACGATTGGTGTAAACACCATCACTGTTAATGCTGGCAAAATCGTAAGCTGCACTTTCGGCATCACCTCTTATCTGGTGCATCGCATCTACCCGGCCTTTCCATGTAGATACACCAAAGCCAGCCAGTGCATATAAGGTAACTCCCGTTTGTGCTTTGTAGAAACGAATATTGTGGATATTAGCCAGTAATTGCAGGCTTAACTCCTGAACATCTGTTTTGTAATTATAGTATACATTAGGATAATCGATAGGGTTCCAAACATTTCCACCTTCCAAAACGCTGTTTTTTGTATAGCGATAAAACCAAGGGTTGCCATAACCTCCTGCTGTATAACCAGAAGAGGGCTGCCAGTTTTGACCTTTGGCAATACCATACATATACTCTAAACGAAGAGATAATGTGTGACCTAAAGATTTACGCACATGTATACCAAAACCAGGAGTTCCTAATTTGGCATCAACATCTCCGCCAATGGTAAACATACCGCCTTTGATACCAACCTCCCACATATCTTTCGGTTTTCCGGGATAATCGTGGCTGCCAACCATAAACTCATTATGCTGCGCCAGTTGTTTTTTGTTATAGTAGTTAGAGTCGGTAACAGAAAAAGAACCATATATCGGGTGTGGTGCGGTATAT
>JBCNOR010000192.1:0-8567 GCA_039593785.1 Niabella sp.
TTTTAAACGAGTTCACTATCGATGCCGATAAAGCCGGCGTAGTGCTGGACGTGCTTAAAAAGAAAGGAGAACTGGTGCGCAAAGGGGAGGTGATCGCCCGAGTGGGCAGCGGCCGCCATATACTGAAGCTCTTCATAGCGGAGGACGATATTACCCGGCTGCAGCCTGGCCAGCAGGCCATCGTACAAATGAACAATTATCCCGATACTACCTTTGCCGCAGTCCTTACTAAAATACTTCCGGCTTTCGATCAAACCGAACAATCCTACGTTGCAGAAGCCGTATTGACCAGTCCGCCTACGCTCCTTTTATCGGGCACACAGCTACAAGCCAATATTAAGCAGGAGGGAACCCGTAGCGTGCTGGTGATTCCTGCTGCAGCACTTATAAGAGGGCAATTTGTGCAGCTAAAGGACGGACCCGAAAAAGCAATTAAAACCGGTCAGAAACTGGGCGACTGGGTTGAAGTAAAATCGGGCCTTACCGGGAGCGATGTAATCCTTTTACCTAAAGGAAAAAACGGGAAGCCTGGCGTACAGGTGCCAGGCGCTGAATAACAAAAAAAACAGGTAGGTGTAACATGAAAAAAATCGTACTGATGCTGCTGCTTGCAGTGACAGGTATTCAAGGTGTAGTCAGGTGCCAGGCGCAATTCCCCTACGGGGATAAGTGGTACCAGAACCCGCTTGGGTTTAAGCCATTGAGCCTGCATACCGGTATGGGCTTTATTGTTCCTGCGTTGATAACCGGAACGGCATTAATCATCACTAAAAAAGACAGCTCGCTGCAAAACAGGTTGAGTATATACTCGGAAATGGGTGTAACCTTCGGCTACAAATATCCGTATACAACGATGGTACAAAACAACACCGGCCTAAACCTGATGATGCGGAAATGGCTTTCGGTTGGCGTGGAATACAGTACCACCCTGCCATTGGACGACTACAACAGCACCGTAGGTTTTTCCATCCGGCCTTTTGCAAGATTTTATGCAGTAAACAGATCTGGCTGGAAATTATGGTTGGAGTCGGACGGAGGGCTGATCTACTTCACAGATAACTTTCCGAAGCCTACTGCGGTAGACAGCCGTTTGGGAACCCTGCTAAACGGCACTACCAAATATGGGATCGGGGCTTCTGTTCTTCTTTACCACAAGATGCACCTGGTACTGGGAGCAAGGCACCTGCACATCTCCAATGGCAATTCAAAAGGCGTAGATAGAAACCCGTCTCACGACAGCAATGGCGCCTTTGCAGGACTGACCTGGGCCTTATAACACCAACGAACATGGCAAACGTAAATACGAAAATATCCTGGACACACCTTACGTCGAAAATAAGACAGCTTATTGTAGCGGTCCTGAGCGTCACTTTCGGCATTTCAATGTACATCTTCATGAACAGCTTTATGAACGGCGTGAACGGAGCGCAGACAGATATCACCTTCACTACGATGGCCCACATCAGGGTGTATAATGACCTGGGAGGCGCGCCAGCAGTGCTTGTTCCATTGGGCAGTAGCGGAGACACCATCCGCGACGTCAGCAACGCTAGGCATATCAGCTATACCGACGGGATCAGGAATGCGGCGGAGGTGAAACAGGTATTGCAGCAGGAGCGGGAGATAGTGGCTATTACCGAGCAGGTGAACCAGAACGTTTTCTTCCGCAATGGCGTTACTAAAGTGAACGCCACGCTGTCGGGTATAGACGTAGCCAATGAAGTACAGCTATTCAATACGGGGCAGTATATGACCGGCGGTGACCTGGCGGAGCTGGACAGACGCTCGGATGCCGTGGTGCTGGGTACCGGCCTGGCCGACAAGCTCAGCGTATCGGTGGGCGATAACATCACCCTTTCCACATCGGACGGCGTCACCAAAGTGCTCAAAGTAACGGGACTGATGCAGACGGGTACCGGCAGCGTGGACAAAAGCCGTGCCCTGATCTCCATCAATACCGCCCGGCAATTGCTGTCGAAAAATAAAAGCTATGCTACAGAAGTGCTGGCAAACATCAGGGACTATAATAAAGCGAAGGAAGTAGCAGCAGCCATCCGTCCCGATATTCGGTACAAAACGGAAGCCTGGCAGGAAGGCAACGGGCAACTCGAATCTGCCAACACCCTCCGGGACATTATTGCCATTGCAGTGTCGCTCACCATCCTGATCGTAGCCGGTTTTGGTATCTACAATATCATGAACATGACCGTGAACGAGAAAATGCGTGAAATAGCGATACTGAAAGCAATGGGCTTCGATGGTAGGGACATCGTACACATTTTCCTCGTGCAGTCCATCATCATTGGGCTAATCGGTGGATTTGTCGGGCTATTGCTGGGGTTTGCGATCTCCGCCATAGTGGACCATATACCCTTCAAAATTGCCTCTTTTGATACGCTGCCCATCTTGTACCTGCCGGCAGACTATATCATGGCGATGGTGTTCGGGCTGCTCATCACCTTTGTAGCAGGCTTTCTGCCTGCCTGCAAAGCATCCAAAGTTGACCCTGTAGAAATACTCAGGGGCTAACCATTCATCAAGAATACTAAAGAAATGAATGCATTATCTGCAAAAGGCATCAATAAATACTTCCACGAGCCGGAAACCTTCCAGGTACTGAAGGAGGTAAGCTTTGAAGTGGCCAAAGGAGAATTTGTAGCGGTGGTCGGCAAGTCGGGTTCGGGCAAATCGACCCTGCTATACCTGCTGTCGACTATGGATACCAGCTACGAGGGTAGTATTGCCATCAACGGCACCACCGTTACCGGGTTGACGAAAAACCAGCTGTCGCGCT
The DNA here is from genome assembly GCA_039593785.1 of Niabella sp. Taxonomy (GTDB): domain Bacteria; phylum Bacteroidota; class Bacteroidia; order Chitinophagales; family Chitinophagaceae; genus Niabella. The sequence continues at coordinate 2,795 of JBCNOR010000192.1, forward strand.
TCCGCAATGAGCACATCGGGTTTGTGTTCCAGTTTCATTACCTATTGCCCGAATTTTCGGTGCTGGACAATGTAATGCTGCCGGCGCTCAAACTGAAGAAGAAGCCGAAGGAAGAAATCGAGATCAAGGCAAGGGAACTGCTTAGCCTGCTAGACATACGCGGACATGAAATGAAAAAAGCATCGAAAATATCAGGCGGCCAGCAGCAACGCGTAGCCATTGCCAGGGCGCTGATCAACGACCCGGCGATCATTATGGGAGACGAGCCTACGGGAAACCTCGATTCGAGGAATACAAAGGTGGTCTTTGACATCTTCCGCCAGCTGGCCAAAGAAAGAAGCCAAACCATCATTGCCGTTACCCACGATGATGAATTTGCAGCCAACTGCGACCGGAACATAGAAATGGTGGATGGGAAAATAATGCTCTTCTAGATAGTAACGCTTTCAACAAAAAATCAAAAAAAGATGAGCTGCGGTAAATACTTTTTTGCGCTGCTGTTGCTGCTGCCTCAAGTAGGCCAGGCCCAGGAAAAAGAGCTGGCAAACATCAACTATGCTGTTTCCGGGCTGAAGTATAACGACACCATAGCTCATTCACGGCAATTGGACATAAAACTGCGGATGCCCCTTTATCAAAAACACAAAAGCACCATCGGCGCGACCCTTGGCTATAAAAACGTGAACCTTAATCATTTTCCCGACAGCTATACACCAGCGCTGCATGGGATACTATTTCAGGGCGCATGGATGTATAAGATAACGCCACGCAGAAGCCTGACCCTCTTTGCGCAGGCCGGCTTGTTCTCAGACACGAAAGACATTAGTGAAAGCGATTTCCGCTACAGCGCCGGATTCCGCTACCGCCTGAAACATTCTGATAAACTGAGCACGGGCTGGGGACTGGCCTACTCCAGGCAATTTTTCGGCAACCAGGTCGTACCGTTTATTGATGTTGATTATCGGCCCAATGAAAAGTGGAGCATTACCGGGCAGTTCCCCGTAAAACCTACTAGGTCCGCAGGGATTTGCGGATTGAAGAGCCTGTGCGTCGCTCCGCCAGCCAAAATCAGTAAAGAATATGGTGGTGCCGGAAGTAACACTTTTGAGCAGGACAAAGCAAAATTCTTTATTACTTTCCGTTTGTGGAGTATTTACAAAATCGTTTAGGGTATTGAAGGTCGAGTTAAGACCGGTAAATGCAATATCCCCGGCAATAAGGGTTGTTTGGCTAAAGGATTTGATTATCGATACTAAACAAAGTAAGGCAAGCAATATCTTTTTAAGTGTCATGGTTTGGATTTTAGATATCCACAAAATGATACGATAACCAATACACCAAAAAATTAGAGTCGTGAAACGTAGTCTAAAGGCCGTGAAAAATGTAGCATTAGTTACAGAAAAGTCAATCCTTCCTAACCAATAGGCAAGAGTTTTCTATTGTTGAATGCAGAGGGACAGTTATTTTGGGTAAAACCAAAATATGAGTCATTCAAGCTGTCTTTATTCCTGGTTATAGCCCGTTTCATAATTTCTACATCGAAGTTCGACAGTATCTACCTTATATCTAATAATTGTGGAAACTGTGGCGGGCTATTGGCTTATTATGATTTGGCCGGCGCTCTAAGAAGTTGAGCGCCGGGATCAGAGTATAACAAATATTGTCGGTTGACCATACAAGTTACAGGGTACTGTCAGAAAGAAGTTGCAGTTAACTCTTGCAACACTTAATCAAATACATAGGTTGGCCTTCTACTATTTCACTGAGCTCAATCAATCCGAAATTTTCAAACTCTTTTCGAACAGAAACCTCGTCATAGAAGAATATTTTGGCTCCTCCGAACTGCTCAAAGCGATCTTTGCTTAAAAATGTACCCTGTCCAAATGTTGGGGACTTTTTAGATATTGCCGTAAAGACGATCCACCCGTTATCGCAGAGTTGATCGAAACAGTTTTTAATAAATTTTGCGCGTTCGTTTTCATCCAGCAGATGGAGCAGGGCATGACAAAAAATCCCTTCATACCGGTCGCTATCAAATGGCATATCAGCTACAGACCCATGGTAGATTTTAATTGTAGATCCGTAGCGATTATGAGCGAGCTGTATGGCAGTTTTAGAAATCTCAATTCCTGTCACCTCTATTTCTTTGTTTATAAAGGCCTGGGCATTCCGACCGTAGCCTATTCCTGGTATCAGTATTTTTTTTATACCCTTTGCCCAAAACATAGCTGCCGTTTCTAACGCCGATTGCGTAGGGGTGGGGCCCCACATTTCCTGCTTGTCTCTAAATGCCCCTTCCCAAAACTCTGGTTTCATACGCCTTATTTCGCTTTGATAATATATTGATAAGGCAATAGGCTTACCTCAGCTTCAAATGAGGTAAATCCTGCCTTCTTCAACTCGAATATAACTTCATCAACTGAAACTCTCATTTCCATTGCTGGCGCCTGTATTTTTTGCTTAAACTCAGCTTTAAAAAAATCAAGTACTACCAATGTTCCATCTGGTTTTAATCCTTGTTTTACTTTAGCGAAATATTGGGGCCTGTTTTCAATATGGTGATAGGTATTCGCAATAAACGCAATGTCAACCTCTTTATCTGCCAATAGCGGACTTTCGTACGGCACTTTTCTAAGTTCTATGTTAGTTATTTTTTCCTTTTCTATTCTCTCTTTAAGGTAAGTCTGAAATTCCTCACTTACATCAGCCGCAATTACATATGCTCCTTTTGCTGCCAGCTTCACTGAAAAGTAACCGGTTGCGGCTCCAATGTCTATTATCTTTTTGCCCTTGATATTTCCCAAATACTCAATGACCTTATAGGGTTGCTGCATGGAATCCCTCTCTGCTGATTCAAAGTTCTTTGCCATCTTAGCCACTGCTTCTTTATCTGAAAAAGCGTGTTGACCATGTGAATGGTCAGATTGTTTATGACCTTTTTCCTGTGCATTACTTGCTATTGAGAAAAGCGATAGGATAACCGACAGACTGGCGACAACGGAACAGAAAAGCTTTTGTTTTTGCATAATTGAATTTTTAAAGTTAATAAAGTTGATTTTTGATATTTGCATTTGTATGTTTTGGTGATACTTTCTTTTTATGCATCCTATTGCTTATGTAATAGGTGCAAACTCCTACGAATAAATTTGCAAGCCCTATCAGTGTTTCATAGGTATGGTTCATTATCGTATAAGTTATCATCCACAATGAAAGCATTAAGTAGAGTATTTGAAAAATCGGAAACAGGGGGCTTCGATAGGCAGCGCTGCCTCTGCGCGCCTTATTTAAACGAAGCAAGAACACCGAAAACACCACCAGCATCGTCGATAGTGTAAGCAATACCCCACAGTAGATCATGATCTGGGCAAAGGTTCCCGTGAGAATGAGGAGAAGGCTGACAAAAAACTGTAGCCATAGCGCTCTTGTTGGAATTGCGTTCGCATTTCTTTTGAAGTATCGCCACAATCCATGTTGACCTGCCATACTGGAGGTTACTCTTGGGCCTACCCAGACCATTGCGCTGATGCTGGAAATAAGTAGTATGGATATAATAATGCCAAATAGCTTTCCTCCAATGGAACCAAACATTTTGGCAGCTGCAATCTCACCTACTTCTACCTGGCCTACCAATTCCGGGATCGAGGCATGTTTCAAAAACACAAATTGCAGCAGGGTGTATAAAACGGTAACTATAAAAGTTCCAACTATTAGAGCGGTAGGCAATGATCTTCTCGGGTTTCTAAATTCGTCGGAAATATAGGCAGCCGCATTCCAGCCAGAATATGAATAAGTTACATAAATCAGAGCTATAGCAAAAGCTCCTGATTTTACCTCGTCAAGGTAAGCCTCATTAATATGAAAGGAGGCGCCTGCCTGACCGGTCATCGATATTCCCGACACTATTACGAATATCATCACTCCGATTTTGAATAAGGTTGATCCGATCTGAAATTTTGAACTGGTATGAAGGTTTTGGGTATGCACGAGGGTTATAATCGCAATTAGCAGAATAGCCATCCATCTCGGGGGCAGGGTTCCAAAATGGAAGTACTCCGTAAATGCGATTGCTGCAAGTGCTATCGGTGCTGCAAAGCCAACGGTCAGGGATATCCATCCTGAAAGATACCCTGCAATCGGATGATACATTTCCGATAGAAAGGCATACTCCCCACCGGATTTTTTAATTGTGGTTCCCACTTCCGCATAGCTGAAGGCACCTGCTAAAGCTAGTATACCGCCCAATATCCATAAAGTCAAAATTGCTGGGGGGCTTTGCATCTGCTTCAACTGGAATCCTAAACTGGTAAATGCGCCTGTCCCAATCATGTTGGCCATCACAATCGAGATACCTGCTATCGTGCTTATCTTATACTGATTATTGTTTGTCATTGGTTAGAATTGCTCTTCAGAAAGTTCATTGTTAGCCATGGCGCCTGCGAAATTTCCTGAGGCAACAGCATGAGCCACAGAGCGCATCATAGCGCAATTATCACCACAGGCAAATACTCCAGCTACAGTGGTTTTTTGAAATATGCCGGTTTTGATATGTCCTGATGCTGAAAACTCACACCCTAGTGAGGATGCAATGGCTGAATGTTGTTCAAAAGGTAAAGCCGCGTACATGGCAGCGCATTGTTTTCGGCTTCCGTCCTGAAAAACTACTGCCTTGAGCTGCCCGTCCTGATGGGCTATTCTTTTGACAGGCTTTTCTATGACAGCAACATTATTGCGGTCGAGTTTTTCCTTTTGCAACCTATTGAATGTTGCCTTGCCATCGGTGATAATTGTCAGTCGTTTGGTCAGATTATTAATCAACCTTGAGAGATGAAATGCCTGGTCACCATTGGCCATTATCGTCGTCGTTTCATCTTTAAACTCATATCCGTGGCAGTAGGGACAATGTATTATCGTCTTTCCCCAGCATTCCGTAAATCCATCTAACGCTGGAAATATATCTCTGATTCCTGTAGCAAGGATTACTTGGGCCGCTGCAAACGTTTCTCCTGATGCCAATCCGATTTCAAAACCCGCCTTTACCTTTTGAGCGGTGACCGCTGTCCCTTCAAAAAACTGTACCGAGCTATATCGTAGTACCTGTTTTTTTGCTTGTAGCGCGATGGAATCCGGCGCTTCGCCATCATGTGTGACGAAGTTATGTGCCCGCGGGGCGTACCTATTGCATGGTTTTCCACTGTCGATAACAAGTACATGCCGTAACGACCGTCCTAATGTCATGGCTGCTGAAAGCCCCGCATAACTGCCACCAATGATCACGACATCAAACTTTTTGCAGTCTTTCATATGTTGATATTTCCTAAGTGATGTTAAGGGATAGATGAAGATTCCAGCTAACGACCAACCGCTAAGTGCTAAGAAGTCGGCTCTCGATATTTTCCTCATATATATTGCAGATGACTCGCCATATTTGTTGGTTAATAGGTTGCATTATCGGATATGGATGCCTCATTCGGTGGTGTGACGACATGTCGATCTGTTTGTTTCGTTCCTTGTTGTGGTCCTTTTGCAAGTGTGTAGATAAGCAGAAACACCATGATTGCTGTGCCGATCCACATCGCTTGTTGCCAGCCAGTGACAAATGATTGCTGTGCAGTACGTAAGACCAATTCCGCTTTTGAGCCTGCAGCAGGCGCTATTGCCTGAGCATGTGCTAATCCTTCTTTTACTGTGCTAACTACGTGCTGTGGCAGCTCATTTAGCTTATCGCCTATATCTCTACGATACCCAGCCGTTACCAGAGGCCCTAAAAGAGCTA
>JBCNOR010000193.1:0-8518 GCA_039593785.1 Niabella sp.
CATTGATTAGCATGGTTACCCCATTGATCATGGGTTTACTGGGAAAACAGGCAACTGAAAATAACCAGGATGCCAGCAGTTTCTCTGGTTTTTTAAATACACAAAAATCGAATATTTTAAGTGCATTGCCCTCAGGCTTAGGTTCCCTGGCATCTATACTTGGCCTTGGGTCTTTGGGAAGTACTGCCCGGGAAACGGTTGAAAATACAGAAGCAGCATCTACAGCTACTTATAATTATGCAGAGCAACAGGCGGAAAGAGCCGGTGGTGGAATGAAATGGCTGCTCCCGCTTTTGTTATTGGCAGCACTTGCATTTTTACTGTGGTGGTTAATGGGTAAAGGCTGTAAGCAGGGAGAGGGCACTACAGGTTCCGATACTGTTGCAACGGCTCCATTAGATACGGCTGCTGCATCAGCACCTGCTACAACAACCAGCGGCACGTTAGATACGGCTAGTGGTAATTATATCTACAATGTTGGCGCTGATACGGAGATTAAACTGGCAGACGGTACCACCTTAAAAGTAGGTGAAAACAGTACGGAAGCGCGGTTGTACCATATGCTTAGCGACGCTGCATTTACGGTTGATACGGTAAATAAGTCAGCCAACTGGGTGGTGTTAGATCGTGTATATTTCGAAACCGGCAAATCGGTTTTAACAGCAGAATCTGCTGCACAAATATTAAACATTGCGTCCATTCTTAAAAACTTCCCGAAGGCAGCTATAAAACTGGGTGGCTATACTGATAATACGGGCGATGCTGCTATCAATAAAAAGGTATCTGCAGAACGTGCTAAAATTGTTTCCCAGGAAATGGTAAAAGCCGGTGCCGATGCTAAACAAATTGTGGAAGCAGAAGGCTATGGTCCTGAGTTCCCTGTTTGCGAAGCGAACGATACTCCTGAATGCAAGGCGCAAAACAGGAGGGTTGACCTGAAAGTAGCGGTGAAATAAAAGGCTATACTACTAACCCATAAATGAAACCGTCTCTGCAAAGAGGCGGTTTTTTTCTGTGTGTAGGATGCTCTTCGTTTAGTTACATTCAACTGGCTTATCTCCCCATTCTATTATCATTTATCCGGTAAATCACGGCGCACATAATTATCTTTGACAAACAATGAGCAATCCAAATTTAAACAGAGAGAAACAGGGGCTGAATGCTGCTGAACGTGAGTTTGAAAATACCATACGGCCTGGTCAAATAAAAGAATTTGCCGGGCAGCCACAGCTTATTGAAAACCTGACCATATTTATAAGAGCGGCTAAGATCAGGGGCGAGGCACTGGATCATGTGTTGTTTCACGGACCTCCCGGCCTGGGTAAAACTACGCTGTCGCGCATCGTGGCTAACGAGCTGGGGGTGAATATTAAGGAGACGAGCGGCCCTGTCATTGAAAAGCCGGGCGACCTGGCGGGTTTATTAACTTCACTGGAGCCCAATGATGTATTGTTTATTGATGAAATACACCGGCTAAGCACTGTTGTAGAAGAGTATTTATATGCCGCCATGGAAGACTACAGGCTGGACATATTAATTGATAGCGGTCCCAATGCCCGCAGCATACAGTTGTCGCTGAATCCCTTTACCCTGATCGGAGCTACTACCCGTAGTGGTTTGCTTACAGCTCCGCTTCTTTCGAGGTTTGCCATCAAATCAAGGCTGGAATATTATTCTGCCGAAACGCTCACTAAAATTGTTTTACGCGCAGCAAAAATTTTAGGTACCACCATATCTAACGATGCCGCCAAAGAGATAGCCAAACGCAGTCGTGCCACACCCCGTATTGCCAATGGCTTGCTGCGCCGCGTGCGGGACTTTGCACAGGTGCTGAACGATGGGGAAATCGACCTGGGTATTACGCAGCATGCTTTAAAAGCATTGAATGTAGATGAATATGGATTAGATGATATGGACAATCGCATATTGCTGGCGATTATTGATAAATTTAAAGGTGGTCCTGTAGGTATTACTACCATTGCTACTGCAGTAGGAGAAGAAGCAGGTACCCTTGAGGAGGTATACGAACCATTCCTTATACAGGAAGGCTTTATGCAGCGAACCCCCCGTGGCCGTGAGGTTACGCATAAGGCTTATGAACATTTAGGAAAGAAGCCCAACAGGGGCGGAAGCAGTTTGGAGCTGAATTTTTAAAGCATTATATGCCTTCATCCTTTAATGGTTTTAAAAAGATGCTATTTGTAAACTATGAAGGAGTTAAGGATAGTTAAGAAGTAATATCATTCTGTCTAGTTGATTAAAAAGCCAGGCCACGGTTTAAACCGTGGCCTGGCGTTAATAAGTATCTTCTGATTTATTTTACGGCTGCACTACCAACCTGAATCCGTTACCGTGAATATTCACGATCTCGATCTTATCATCTTCTTTCAGGTATTTTCGTAGCTTGGCGATATATACATCCATACTGCGACCGTTGAAATAAGTATCGCTGCCCCATATTTTTTTCAGGGCCTGCTCGCGTGGCAGCAGGTCATTTAAATGTTCAGCCAGCATTTTCAGCAATTCATTTTCTTTGGGAGAAAGCGTTTGTGTATTATCACCATGAATCAACTGGCGCAGCTTGGGATTAAAATGATAGCTGGCCAAATTATATTCTTTGTTCTCGCTTTCCTTGTTCAGCTCTTCGTTGCGTTTTAAGATCGCTTTAATCTTCAGCAATAAAACTTCGCTGTCAAAAGGCTTGGTGATATAATCATCTGCACCCAGTTTATATCCCTGTATGATATCTTCCTTCATCGTTTTTGCGCTCAGGAAGAACAGGGGCACATCTGCATCAATATCGCGTATTTCTTCTGCCAGGGTAAATCCGTCCATATGCGGCATCATCACGTCCAGCAGGCAAAGATCAAATTTCTCTCTCTGGAATGCAGCTAAACCCAGCCTTCCGTCTCTTTCAAGCGTTACATCATAATCGTTCAGCTCTAAATAATTTTTCAAGACGTTGCCAAGATTAGGATCATCTTCGCATAATAAAATATGTGGTTTATTTGCTTCCATTGTATTCGTTTTTAATGATTTCTAACAACAAATAAAGTTAATGGTTTTAATACATAAACAATACGGGCATGAATGTTTTGTTAAAGATGGAAAAATCATGCCATTTAAAAAACACTCACAATCATATGAGTGGAATATTTACTTTTGATAAAACAAAACTATTTTCAAAACACAGCTATGTCTAATACATCCGCGTTTCTTGAAGCAGTAAATAATGGATATTCCTTCAAAGGAGAAAATTTTAAGATAGGCCGTGCTATGTTGGATGGCCAGGTAGTAGACGGCGCAGACGTGTTTATACCATTTAAAACCTTAAACAGGCATGGCTTAATTGCGGGGGCAACCGGAACCGGTAAAACTAAAACCCTGCAGGTATTGGCCGAGGGATTGAGTGATGCCAGTATACCGGTAGTGTTGATGGATATAAAAGGCGACCTAAGCGGTATCGGGGCTGCGGGAACTGAAAACGAAAAGATAACATCCCGTTGCCAGCAGTTGGGTGTGGAGTTTAAGCCTGCTGCTTACCCTGTAGAGTTCCTCACGTTGAGCAATGAAAAGGGTACGAGGTTGCGCGCTACGGTAAGCGAATTTGGTCCCATCCTGCTTTCCAAAATACTCGATCTGAATGATACGCAAAGCGGCCTGGTGGCTATGATCTTTAAGTATTGCGACGACAACAAACTGCCCTTGCTGGATCTGAAAGATTTTATAAAAGTACTGCAATACGTAAGTGACGAAGGCAAAGCTGAGCTGGAAAAAGACTATGGAAAAGTATCGACCACCTCAACCGGAACTATTTTAAGAAAAGTTATTGAATTGCAGCAACAGGGTGCTGACCTGTTCTTTGGCGAGAGAAGCTTTGATGTAGAAGACCTGATGCGCGTAAGCAACGATGGGCGAGGCATGATCTCTATTGTCCGGGTTACCGACCTCCAGGATCGCCCCAAACTTTTCTCTACATTTATGCTACAGTTACTAGCCGAGTTATATGCATCCAGTCCTGAAGAGGGTGATATGGATAAACCCAAGCTGGTATTGTTTATTGATGAAGCACATTTGATTTTTAATGAAGCCAGCGAAGCTTTATTAAGACAGATAGAAACTATTGTAAAGCTCATCCGGTCCAAAGGCATTGGCATTTACTTCTGTACCCAAAACCCTATGGATGTGCCCGCTTCGGTTTTGTCACAGCTAGGTTTAAAAGTGCAACATGCATTGCGTGCCTTTACCGCGGCCGATAGGAAGGTGATCAAGCAAACGGCTGAAAACTACCCGGAGAGTGAATTTTATAAAACGGATGAGCTACTCACCCAGGTGGGTATTGGTGAAGCCCTGGTTACCATGCTTAATGAAAAAGGAGTACCTACGCCTTTGGTACATTGCATGTTGCGGGCGCCGCAGAGCCGCATGGACGTATTAACGGACACCGAATTAAATGCTGTAGTAGATAATTCCAAAATAGCGCGGCATTATAATGAAGTGATTGACTCCAATAGCGCTTACGAAATATTGACCCAAAAACTAGAGGCTGCCGCCAATCAAAAAGAAGAGATAGCACAGCAGAAAGAAGAGGCAAAGGCACAAAAAGATGAAAAAGGTTTCTTCGATAATCCTATTGTGAAAAGTGTGGCACGTACAGCAGGTAATACTATTGTTCGCTCACTGCTCGGCGCCATCGGGCTAAGCGGTGGAAGCAGAAAAAGAAAAAGCTGGTTTTAAACCAGCTTTTTTTAATCATTTAAAAATGTACGTCGATCAGGCTTTTCAGCGGAATTAAAGTTCCTGCCTTTAACGCAATATAATTTTCTGTAAGCGACCAAACGGTGGTATGCACCGTGCGAGGTCCGTCGCTGGTATTAAAAGTGATGCTTGTTTTGCTTTTAAACTCGTTTCCCAGTCGTACGGCATACTCTAATTTTTCTTTCCAGAACGCAGACTTGTCCTCCTCCGCAGGAAGGATGGTGTAGCTGCTGATCTCCTCTTTTTCTATCAAATGTTCTAACATAGCAAATTAATTATTCTTAAGTCAAATTTAATGATAAATGATTGACGCTTAAAAAAGCGCAATAGTTTTTATCGTTATGTTAAGGTATTAATTTTTAGCAATCAGGAAAATTGTTTTTGATAATATTTTTTTAAACCTTTAAGAAATTCAGGTTCATTAAGCTTTAATACTCTTAACTCCTTAATGGTTTTTTACGAGGATACCTATTTACCATAAACATTAGTATCTTGTAAGTAGTAAATGTTGAATATGCCTGCCTGGGGAATAACCATATTAGTTATATTGGCTGTTTATGTCGGCATCAGCGTAGCTATTTATTACCTGCAGGAATATTTTCTGTTCAAGCCCGAAAAGCTACCCAAAGATTTCCAATTCTTTTATGAGAACCAGCAGGTAGATGAGTACAATTTGGAAACCCACGATGGCGCTGTTGTAAACGGCCTTCATTTTAAAACCAGCAAGCCCAAAGGGGTAGTGCTTTATCTAAAAGGCAACTCCAAAAGCATTAAGGGCTGGGGTAAGTTTGCAGTGGATTTTACCCGCCATGGATACGACGTGATTATGTTCGACTACCGGGGTTTTGGAAAAAGCACCGGCAGGCGTTCCCAGAAAGCCATACAGCAGGATCTGCAAATGATCTATAACGAAATAAAGAAAAAGGTAGAGGAGAAGTATATTATCTTATACGGTAGATCCTTAGGATCGGGCTTTGCTGTCAAGCTGGCTTCTGTCAACAACCCGCGCATGCTCATATTGGAGTCTCCCTATTACAGCCTTAAACAGGTAGCAGCGCAGTTTGTGCCCTTTATGCCTTTATCGCTCGCCATGCGCTTTCCTTTGCCGGCTTATAAGTGGATCAAGTATGTGAAGTGCCCCATTTTTATTATACATGGTACCAATGATAAGCTGATCCCTTTGGAGTCATCGGTTAAGTTATCGCGTATCAACCCCGACAGAACACGCTTGTATACGGTGATTGGGGGCGGACATAAGAACCTCAATAACTTTCCGCCTTATCATAAAATGCTCGAAGAAATTATTCATTATAAGGAAGCGCCTATTAACCTGGAAGGCAGCAGCTATCAAAAAGACCACAAACGATGAAACGGTACGTGAAGAAAATAGTATACGGGCTTCCGGTTATTTATATAGTTGTTATGATGGGATTAGTTATGTTTCAGCAAAAGTTAATATTCAGACCCGAGAAGCTGGATGCAGCTTACCGTTTTTCTTTTGAGCAGCCTTTTAAAGAGCTTAATTTTAAAAGAGAAGATGATGCATTATTGAATGCGCTTTATTTTACCGTTCCTGACCCCAAAGGAGTGATTCTTTATTTTCATGGAAACCAGGGGAGTTTAAAAAGATGGGGAGTGATTGCGTCCTCATTAACGAAGTATGGTTATAATGTGCTGGTGATGGATTACCGGGGTTATGGAAAAAGCACGGGGATGGTGTCGGAACTGAACCTGCAAAACGATGCCCGTTTCTTTTACAAAGAGCTGTTGCAACAGTTCCCCCAAGATCAGATCATTGTGTACGGAAGATCTTTAGGAACTCATTTTGCGACATTGGTAGCATCTGAAAACAAACCGCAGCGGTTAATATTGGAATCGCCTTTTACTACTATGATGGATGTGGCGCAGGCCCGGTTTCCCATCCTTCCTGTAAAGTATTTTCTAAAATTTCCTTTTAACAGCAGCCAATGTATTGAAAAGCTCAGTTGCTCCTTAACTATATTTCATGGTACAGACGATAAGGTGGTGCCTTACCGTTTAGGCCGGCAGTTGTTTGAGCAGGCAGCTGGTACTGATAAAACATTAATAACCGTACCAGGGGGTGCGCATAATGACCTGGCTTCTTTTAAGGAATATCAATTGGAGATGGAAAGGGTTTTGATGGCCCGGTAAAACAAGCCATATAAAGATCGTTATGAAATTACAAAGTGGATGCCATCCGGGCGGGCTCAGCCAGGCAGCACGTTTAGGGATTTACACGCTTTCGCGATCCATCAACCCTCTCCCAAATCATTATCCTCGCCCAGGTCCAGCTTAGACTGCTGAAAATCCTTTGGCTTATTATAATTCAACAATGACTTCATCTTACCTGCCTGCGAAAAGAAATTGTCTTTGCCGGAATGCAACTGCTTCACGGCATCGTCGTACTTACCACGTGCATTGTCCAAATGCTTACCTACCGCATCCAGGTTCTCTACAAAGCTCACCAGCTTATCATACATCTTAATAGCACGATTCGCGATCTCCATGCTATTGCGGTCGTTGCGTTCGCGCTTCCATAAATCGGCCAGCAGCTTCAATGCGGCAATCAGGTTGGTTGGACTGATTAACAAAATGCGCCTGTCATACGCATATTCCCAAAGGTTCGCATCGCCCTTTAATGCTGCAAAATAAGCGGCTTCATTTGGCACAAACATCATTACAAAGTCCATCGATTTATCATAGTCGTCGTAGGCCTTCACGTGAAGCTGGTCTATATGATTCTTTACCGCACGTGCATGCGCCAACAGTTCAGCCTCCTGTGTCGCTTCATCTTCAGCTTCGGCATATCTTATAAACGCATTCAGCGATACCTTGGCATCTACAATCACATGCCGGTTATCAGGGTAAACAATCAGGGCATCCGGGCGCATCTTTTTGCCACTTACGGCGCTTAGCAAAGCTTTACCATCCGGGCCAAATAACTGGTACTCCATAAAAAACTCTTCGTTCTTACGAAGCCCCGATTTATCCAATATCTTTTCCAGTATCAGTTCGCCCCAGCGGCCCTGTGTTTTCGATTCGCTTTTTAAAGCCCTGGTTAAATTTTGCGCTTCTTTACTTAACTGCTGGTTCAGCAGCAACAGGTTCTTTACTTCATTTTGTAAAGAAAAGCGTTCGTTGCTTTCCTTGCCGTAGGCATCCTGTACCTGCTGCTTAAACTCGCGGATGGTTTCCCCCACCGGTTCCAGCAGGGTCTTCATATTGGTTTTATTCAGCTCGGTAAAAGTGCTGGTTTTGGTTTCCAGTATCCGGTTGGCAATGTTCTCAAATTCGGTATTGAATTTTTTGCTCATTGCCTCCATTTCTTCTTTCTGTGTTTGCAGCTTTTCTGCCTGCGCTTTATTGGTAGCCAGGGCAGTAGCCAGTTGCTGATGCAGAGCTCCCTGCTCGGCCTGTAAATTTTCACTGAGCGAGCGGGCTCTTAAGTACTCGTTGTTCTTTTCAATTAAGGTTTGCCGGGCTGTATCGTAAGCGGCTTTAACAGCAGCGTATTGCTGGCGGCTGTTATCCAGCTCGGTGCTTAAGGCCAAAAGATCGGCTTTAATAATATGATATTCCTGCTGGCGATCAGCCATTTGCTGCTGTGCAGCTGCCAACTCCGAGGCTGATGTAGCTTTTAAAGATACCAGCTCTCTGTCCAGCTCGTTATATTTTATTTGTGCCTCATCTTTAACGGCCTGAATGCCAGATGCGGCGCGGCTTTTACCCCAAAGCCATC
>JBCNOR010000194.1:0-8508 GCA_039593785.1 Niabella sp.
GGCGCCGCCACCGGTTGCCGGAAAGCAGCAGGGGCATGATCGAGGCATCGACCACGCGCAGGGTGTTTTTTGCCATTCCAGCTCATTATTACCCAAAGTGGTTAGGCTCATACCTTGTCCGAAATAGTTTACCGCCTGCTCAAACGTATAAGTAGAGGTAGATGAAGTAGAGCCAATATTCTGGTTACCGGTATACCCGATACTTCCTTTTAATCTCAATAAATTGATCCATGCCGCTTCCGATAACAACCTTTTATGAAGGTTCCAGCCCAGGCCAACCGACCAGAAAGGTGTATACTTACGCGCAGAGCCAAAAGCCGTGGAACCATCCATCCGCCCGGTCAGGTCAGCAAAATAAGTATCGTCAAAAGAATAGTTGATGGACAGTAAAAGGTTATTTCGCCTGGCGATCGAATTTGCATATCCCGGCCTGGAATTTTCGGGGTAGCCAAAAGAAAATATCGGGTTGCCATTGCTTCCGGCCGGAAAACCAACGGCTACATAATTTTCCCTGTTATTATCCTTATGTTCCAGCTCTCCCTGCAGGTTAATATTGATCCGGTTACGTTCAATAATTTTGGCGTATGCGGCCTGCACATTGAGCTGAAAATTGTTGGATGCAGTATTACTCCTTGAGTACTGACCTTTTTTAAACAGATCAACTTCATCAAAACGGGTTAATTCAGGGGGCGCAAATGTTTTAGTGGATGCGTTACTTTTAATGACATTCGCGCTGGCTGAAAAACGCCATTCCTTCCCCGGACTGTAGATCAGGCTCAGTTGATTCTGTACCTGGTTCCCAATAGAATTATTAATGTTGTTGAATTGCGCATCATACAATGGGTTGTATACATTGTAGTTGCCTAACGTGGTATTGACCGATTGCTCCAGGTACTTGGGAATACTGCCATCGTCGTTATATTTCCTGTAGTAAGGATTAGCACGGGAGTATAAAGAGAATGAGCCGTAGGGCGACTCATCCGCATTGCTCCCGCTTAAATTAAACCTGTTTACAAAACTAAATTTATCTATCCTGTAGGTGACATCAATGTTAGCGCCGTAAGTGTTTCTGCCTGATCCTTTCATGATTCCGGGGAACATCCTGTAGTTACCGCCAATGGAGAACATAAATTCTTTACTTCCCCCGCTCACCTGCAAAGAGTGCCCGTTGGTAACAGCGGTTCTCAGTGGCTCGTTCATCCAATAGGTATTAACACCGCGTTGCACTTCCTTCAATTTGTTATCGTACAACTGGTTTAAAGCTATTTGCTGTTCGGGCAGAGTGCTTGTATAAAGTGTATACCTGCCGGCCAGCCTTTCAAATTCAAGTTTCTCCGCTGCATTCATCAGGTTATAATCACTAAGATCCGGCATCTGAACCATAAAATCTGCGTTATAGCTTACTCTAAGTTCTCCCGGTTTAGGCTTTACGGTTTCTACTACCACAACACCATTTGCAGCCTTAGCGCCATATATAGCGGTTGATGCTGCATCTTTTAATAAGGTCACCGATTCAATACGGTTAATATCAAGGTCGGTAATTCTTTGAAGCGTAGTTGGAAAACCATCCAGAATAAAAAGTGGCTGATTAGGATCTTCCGCAAATTCATCGTTTAGCGTAGCTGCAGCCAAACTGGTTTTGCCACGTAACTCAATAGTTGGCAGAGCGTTGGGGTTTGATCCCTGTAAGTTATTCTCCAGTACAATAAATGAAGGGTCTAATGTTTTTAAGCTTTGAACGACATTTAGATTACCTATCGTTCTTAATTCATTGCCGCTAAAGGTGGTAGTGGCGCCGGTAAAGCTTTCTTTTCTGCGGGAAAAAAGCCCGGTGTTGATCACTACATTTTCCTCTGTAGCTTCCAATATTTTGAGCTTTACCAGCAGGCGGCCTTCTTTTTCAATCTGTACCTGTTGAGGTTCATAACCAACAGCCGTAATGGTTAACGATTGCCCTGGCTGTACATCAATAACAAACTCGCCGTTGTTATTTGAGACGGTGCCTCTTTTAGTGCCTGTTATTATAATAGAAGCTCCTGCTACCGGCAGCCCTTTTTCATCCTGAACCACCCCGCGTATAAAAGCACGGTACACATTTTGCCCCACAACCGGGACCGGCTGACTTCTTTGCGGCACGACTTTCCCCTGATCGGCCAACACCACCTTTTCGGTTACTTTCGAAATAATCACTACTTTGTCTTCTATCGAATATCCCAAACCAATAGGTGCTAATATCCGGCTTAACACATCTTTTAGGGGAGCCCTGGTTACGGTTAGTGAAACACTGCCCGCATTACGCATTAACTGGTCATTATAAAAAAAGGAATAGCCGGTCTGTTTTTCTATTTTTTGCAATACAAGCTCCACGCGCTCATTTTTGCAATTGATGGTTACATACTGGCCATAGCCCACGCCAGCAAACACCTGGAAACAGGCAAAGAATAATAGAAACGTCATTAATCTCATAATGAAATAAGCATTTAAATTGTAATCCCCGATACGTCTTAAAAAAAACGTATCTACCTTTTTTGATAAATCTTTATTTGGTTGCCAACTACCCGGTACCTGACCGTGCTGGTAGCTTCGAACATCTTAAGCAGTTTTTGTACATTCTCTGTTCGTGGTATCCTGCCGCTAAAAGTGAGCCCCTTTAACCTGGGATCCATTTCAATACTTGCATTGTACCATCGGGATACCTGTCTCATGATTTCAGATATCTCCGTATGATCAAAATCAAAATAGCCATTTTTCCAGGCCATTACTTTTTCTATATCTATGCCGGTAATAGTCTCAATGGCGTTGCCCGCGCGTACTACTGTTTGCTGCCCGGGGTGCAGTATAACATTCCTGCCTGCTCCCGCAGCCTGTACTTTAACGCTGCCCTGCAGTAATGTGGTTTTAACAGCAGCCTCATCATCATAAGCGTTTACATTAAAATGTGTACCCAGAACTGATATTTGCTGTCGGCCTGGTACCTCAACAATAAAAGGCTGTTTTTTATTATGGGCTACCTCAAAATAAACTTCCCCCTTTACGATAACTTTTCGCTCGGAGCCGGCAAACCGGGTTGGGAACCTGATAAAGGATACAGCGTTTAACCAAACCCTGGTGCCGTCAGGCAAACGAAGCTTATAACTTCCCCCCGCAGGTATCGTTACCTCGTTAAACTTTACATCCTGGCTGGTGGCTATATTATTGTAAGCAATAGTACCATCTTTCAATTTTACTATTTCAGAACCGCCGTCCGTTGCAACATTCCCGGCCCCTGTACTATCTAACTCAATCACCGTACCGTCATCCAGCTTTAATAGTGCCTTTTCTGTACCAGGCACTATCTTGTCAGCAATAATACCGGGGTCTGAACGGAAAAAATATTGGTAGGTAATCGCCACAGCCAACACCAGAACAAGGACAGCCGCTACCTTATACAACCAATTGAAAGAAATAAGAGGCTTATTTTTAGGTATGTTGATCTGTTCATGGATGCGATTGTAAATATCATCCCCGATGGCGTCAATATCCCGGCCATCAAGGCTTTTTATTTCCTCTACCTGTTCGTACCATTTTTCTACATAAGCCGTTTCCAATGGAGATGCATTGCCCTCTAAATATTTGATCAGTATGGTTTTGAAGGACTCTTTCGTCATGTAAACAACTTTGCTACTTTATAGAATACCAGGATAGCAAGAGTAGTACTATTCGAATTCAAAAAAAGATAACATTTTTTTAATTATAATATAATAAAGCGCTCCTTTAGATAGGAATACTTTTGTCACCAATCCATTCATATGATCGTTAGGAGGAGGCTTGCAAATGAAGAACACCTGTATACTATACCAGGAAAATTGCAAACTTATAATCAGAAAGCCGGGCTCTCAAACGCTTTAAAGATTCTGAAAGTATATTTTTGACCGTTTGCTCTGAGATATTGAGTTGCCTTGCAATTTCATTGTTTCGCAAATGCTCATTCCTGCTCAGCCTGTATACTTCCTGCATTCTCTCAGGGAGCAGCTGCACCTCGCTGTCAATGAGGGCTTCCAATTGTTTGTAATAAAGCATTTCCTCGTTGGAAAGCGTTATTTGCTCGATCGCTTCGGTATTCAGGGGATAAACCCGTCCCCTTGCCTGTTCCCGCTGAACTTTTTTTATGACAGCATATTTCACTGCCGTAAACAGGTAAGCACGTAGCGACTCTTCCACCACCACACTGTACCGGTTGTTCCAGAGACTTACAAAAATATCCTGTACTACCTCCTCCGCATCGCTGGAATTATCCAGCCGGCTCATTGCCTTTTGATATAGATCCTTCCAATAACGATCGTATAACAAGCGAAAATTCCGCTCGTCGTCAGATCGCAATAATGCGCTGTCGCCTGAAAAGGAGTCCGTTTTGGAATGATCATCCATAGCGTCGAATAGCCGCAAAATTAATTAATGATGAATAAAATGTTATATTTTATTCAGATGATCCGTAAAAATATTACTATAAATATATGTTGCTCCTTCGGATGAAATAAAAAGACTGTATCAGCTGCAAAGTTATCCAGCAATCATAGCTAATTTTTCTCTTATGTAATCCTGCCGTATTCTTTCCTGTTCCAGTCTTCCGTTATGGTGCTTCAATATATTAAGGGCTGCCTGCTCCTCAGGTGTCAAAAAGGGCAGTAAACCCGTTTTGTATACGGCGCCCTGGTTTACCAGCTCTGCTGCATGACTGACCAAAGTATGCTCATCCATAAATATGCTGATAACATGTGGATACCATGCCCTCATTCCATTCAGCATTTTATATCCATCTTCGTCCAGGTCTCCCCAGTAGTACATTTTTGCGCTATTGAAAAACGGGATATCTTTTAGTTGACTCATTGCATAACCTTTACTAAACAGTGCTATCGCTTTTTTTCTTGGTGGAATTAAATACAAGTTTGTTTCGTTCTCTACCAGCCATACTTCATTAATGGTCCAGCTGATTTGTTGTAGCCCATCTACAGTAAGCCCTGTAAACTCCATTCCATGCATCAATTGCCCCGACATATCTTTATCCAGCCACCGAACCGTATAAAGCAGCGGTTTCGATTTTAAACCTAAAGCCTGCTCAAGACTCTGAGCAGCTGAATGAAACCTCTCGGGAGCAATAGCTTTTAGCAATGACAGTATTAAGGATTTATACCCTTCGATAAACTTGGTATGAACCGGTACGGGTATGCTTCGTATGTAATGACCTGTTACATCATGGGCCAGTAAATAATCGACAACTTTTTGCAGGTCATTCCAAACTCCTTTTAAGTTTAGAATTCGTTCGGGTTTTTGAGCTAAAAAATTTCGGATACCGGGCTGCCACTTCAATAAAGCCTGCAACTGATCTTTAAACGCAGCACTCTCCTTTTCCTTTTGTAAAAGATATAAAAAGTCCTCCTCCGTTTCTACGATCACTTTGGAAACCCATTTTTGTTTTCCTACGATCCTGCTGCTCCAATCCATCCACTCTATCTTCCATCCCTTCTTCTGTCCATTTTTTTCATGTTGCTGAAACATAAACACAGCCTGCTGCAGATCTGCAGTAGAACGGGGTTTGTTCTTTTCACCTCTAAGCACAATGACCGAAAAAGGACGGTCCATTATAATAGCCTCCAGGTAAGCCTTATAACAGCGTTCAAGTTGTTGTTGAAATGTACCGATCATGATAAAAAATTAAATGCTGTAAAATTTTCCAATTAAAGATAAGATCAATTTAACCCGGATTAATAAGAGCCCTTTATATTAACGGTTCCAGTGCAGCTATTAAAAACAACCTGGCGATCGCTGGAAACTTTCGAAACCATATAAATTAAATGAACGTTCAATAAATCAAAAAGATAACAAATTGTTTATAATTTCTTAAAATACAAATCCACCACTGAATCGTTTATGTTAATACGTTTGCACTCCAATTCAATGCCTTTGCATATTAACCCGAACCCTTGATTATACTAAGCGTTCAGGCCCTTTTATAAACATGAGCTTAATTTCCTGAAACAAACCTTCATCTAAATATAATCCACTAAAAATCATTCGAAGCATACAGATAAATTATAATTAACTAAACTATCAAACAAATGAAAATTGGACTGAAGCGGCACCGCTATCGGGGTGTCCTCCTATTGCTCATCCTCGCCCTTTCGTTGCAGGGCTGGGCACAAACCAACACAACAGTTACGGGTACCGTACGTGACCAAACCGGCGCCGTAATGCCCAATGTAACCGTTACCGCTATCAATATATCGGATAGCACCTTACAAAACAGTACCATCACCAATGAGAAAGGCGTGTTTGTATTTAACCAGCTTATCGTTGGCACGTTTTACCGGTTTAAAGCCTCATTTATAGGCTACCAGTCCCGACCGGTTGACAACTATGAAGTAAAAGCCAGCAACAACAGCCCCATCATTATTGAACTGTCCCCCACGTCCGGTGCGGCATTAGACGAAGTAATAGTGGTGGGTTACGGTACTCAGAAAAGAGTAAATGCAACCGGCGCCGTTGACCAGATCACCTCCAAAAGCCTCGAGAACAGGCCGATAACCAACCTTACACAAGGCTTGCAGGGTATGCTGCCCAACCTGAACCTTAAAATGATGGATGGTAAACCCACCCAGTCCCCCAGGTACAATATCAGGGGTACCACTTCCATCGGCCAGGGCGGTAGTGCACTGGTATTGATAGACGGCTTTGAAGGCGATCCCAGCCTTTTAAATCCTAATGATATCGAAACCGTTTCTATACTGAAGGACGCTGCATCGGCTGCTATTTATGGTGCCAGAGGTGTATTTGGCGTGGTATTAATTACAACTAAAAAAGGTGTAAAAGGCCGCACTAATGTATCCTACAATACCAATTATGCCATAAAATCGCCCGTTACCCGGCCTGATTTTGTGACCGATGGCTATACCTGGGCTAAGATGTTTGCCGAAGCCTTTGTAAATGGCGACGGCGCCTTCCCGCAAAACGCCAACAAAACACAGAAATTTTCCCAGGCTTACCTGGATGAGTTTAAGAGAAGAGCCGAATCGGGGCAGCCTTACAACACCATAGAAATAAACCCAACCACGGGCGAATACACCTACTATGGCAGTACCGATTATTATGCTGAACTGTATAAAAAAAATACGGCTGCATTTGAGAATAACATTTCTGTAAGCGGAGGAAGCGATAAAGCCACTTTCCTGGTATCGGGCCGCTTCTTAAAACAGGATGGGTTGTTCCGTTATAATAGCGACGACTACGATATGAAAAATATACGTGCCAGAGGTACCATACAGGTATTCCCCTGGTTAAGTATAGAGAACAATACCGACTATTCTATTATGAATTATCACAACCCTATTAACGTAGGCGAAGGTGGTGGTATCTGGCGAAATATTGCTGATGAGGGCAAACCAACAATGCCTATATTTAATCCCGATGGCAGCCTGACATTTGCGGCAGCTTATACAGTGGGTGATTTCATTTATGGTAAAAATGGTATCGATACACGCAACGAAGTATTCCGCAATATTACCGGTTTAAGAAGCCAGTTCTTTAATAACAAGTTCAGGGTAAATGCTGATTTCACATTCCGCAATACGGATAATAACCGGGAGCAGAAAAGGGTTCAGGTGCCTTATAGTAATTTCAAGGGTGTTACAGCTTATATAGGCACTACTACCAATGATCTTTTATCTGACCTGCGTGAAACGAGGTATTGGGCTACCAATATCTATGCAGAGTATGAGAACCGCTTTGGCGATAACCACTACCTGAAAGCTATGGCCGGTTATAACTACGAGCAGTCTACCTACAATCGTACTTCGGTGCAGCGTAACGGTATGATATTTGAAGATGCCAATGATCTAAATCTGGCGCTGGGTCAGGCCATCACAACCGGTGGCGGTTACGAGCAATGGGCCATCCTGGGCGGTTTCTCCAGGTTAAACTATTCTTTCAAAGATCGCTACCTGGTAGAAGTGAACGCCCGTTATGACGGGTCTTCCAAATTCCCCGCTAACCAGCGCTACGGCTTCTTTCCTTCTGTATCTGCAGGATGGAGAATTAATAAAGAGTCTTTCTGGAATGTATCACCAAAAGCTATTTCCGACCTGAAAATAAGAGCTTCTTATGGCGCATTGGGTAACGGTAATATTGCGTCTTATGCCTTCCAGGAAGTATTTAATATCAGCCAGTCTGGTGTTATTTTAAATGGCACCAGGCCACAAACAACCCGCAACCCTAACGTGATACCGGATGGCCTTACCTGGGAAACCTCTACTACTACCAATATTGGTTTAGACCTGACTACTTTATCCGGCAAACTGACTTTTATGGGAGATGCCTATATTCGTAAGACGACGGATATGTTCACAACGGCACTGACGCCACCCGCTGTATTTGGTGTAGTTCAAAATGAGCTTCCTAAAGGTAACTATGCTGACTTAACTACCCGTGGCTGGGAAGCCTCATTGACCTGGAATGATCAGTTCGGCAGCTCTGAAA
>JBCNOR010000195.1:0-8502 GCA_039593785.1 Niabella sp.
GTTCCCCGCAAACCGCTCAACCTGTTAAAGTCTGCATTACCTGATAATGATGACATTATCACTTTAAATTATAACACGAACCATTTTTTTGTAACACATGGTACAACCCGCCTGAGCTGTCGTTTAATTGACGCCCGCTTCCCGGATTACAAGGTGGTAATTCCTACCGAAAACCCCTACAGGCTTACCGTAACCCGTACAGATTTCTTAGGAGCGCTTCGTCGTGTAAGTGTATTTAGTAATAAAAGCACTTACCAGGTAGCTTTAACGATCAGCGGCAGCGAATTACAGTTAGCGGCACAGGATGTTGATTTCAGCTTCGAGGGTAACGAGCGGATGAAATGCCAATATAATGGCGAAGACCTTCAGATTGCCTTTAACGCTAAGTTTTTAATTGAAATGCTGAACAGCACCCATAGCGAAGAAGTATACCTGGAACTGAGCACGCCAACCAAGGCCGGGCTGATCAAACCGGTTGAGCAGGATGAAAGCGAGGAGCTGTTGATGCTGGTAATGCCATTGATGCTGAATCAATAGTTTTATCTATAATGGCATCGATTTTGCCTTTCAAGGATTTTCCGGTATAACCGGGCTATCGTTCCATTATTATGACAGCAATTTTTCAACTATTTCGCACCATTCGACACACTTCTTTAAAGGGTAGCCGTTTGGGCATCTTAGCAGGCAAATGGTATTTGCTGGCAGGCCTTATGGTAGGCTTATCCGCATGTAATTCTGCCGGCAAAGTCAATAGCGCTGCTGCGAAAACAAAAACGGAAGCGAAAGTGATCCTCCCCGCACAGCAGGTTGCGACGCCGGCGGGTATCAATTATGTGTACGATTACGAAAACATATTTACGCCCGGAGAAGAAAAAAAACTGGATTCGCTTGCCCGGACATTTGAAAAAAGCAACCTGATCCCTATCAGGATTACAACCATAAACGATGCGGCAGTAACAGCTGAAAACTTTGATCAGCGTAATAAAATCTTGCTGGATGAATGGTCGGCTATTCATGGCAAAAGCGACCGGTGCATGTCTGTAAGCATCAGTAAACAGTTGAGGCGCATCCGGATTGATTACGGCCCCTTTGTTTCGCGGCTGCTTAGTGATGATGAAGCCAAAACCATAGTAGAAGATCAATTTAAACCTTCCTTTAAGCAGGATCAGTTTTTCCAGGGCAGCTGGAACGGTTTAAATGCGCTGATGAATACCATTCGTAAGAATATTAAGTTTTAGAATAGGTTGAGTTGGAACAAATAAGGGCCGCAGAACGGCTCAATATTTGCTTTTTGGACATTGCTGATAGTTTTTAAACCCCTAAACTATTTTTATGATCCAACGCACCCTCAACACCCTCCTGTCCTTTTGGGCATGCTTCATTTTTATTCTCCCGGCCTTTTCACAAACAACTCCCGATATTGGTTACCAGGCGCAAATATCCGGCGGCGGCCTGACAGCCCCTATTGATATTGTAAACGCCGGAGATGGTAGCAACCGGCTTTTCGTAGTACAACGTGGAGGCACTATTCGAGTGTATGACCAAAACCTCAACTATATCCAGGATTTTCTTACCGTTAGCGATGTGGGTACTGCGGGAGAGGGCGGCTTACTGAGCCTGGCATTTCATCCCGGTTATGAAACCAATGGCTTCCTGTTTGTTTATTATACCCGCCCCGATTTTAGCCTGGAAGTAGCACGTTACAGTGTCAGCAGCGGAAATAGCAACAGCGCAAACCCGGCCTCGAAGCAAATCGTCATCAATATTCCGCACCCCAATTTTAATAATCATAATGGCGGTAAAATATTATTTGGCCCCGATGGCTACCTGTATTTAGGTACGGGAGACGGGGGTAGTGGCGGAGATCCATCCAATAACGCCCAAAATGGCAACAGCTTACTGGGCAAAATGCTCCGCCTCAACGTAAATATCCTGCCCTATACCATTCCTTCAGACAATCCCTATGTAGCCGATCCCAATATTGCGGACGAAATATGGGCGGTAGGTTTAAGAAACCCTTTCAGGTGGAGCTTTGACCGGGCTAACGGCGACATGTGGATTGCAGATGTGGGACAGGGAGCCCAGGAAGAAATTAATTACAGGCCTGCTGCTGCTACCGGTGGCGTTAATTACGGATGGCGCTGCTATGAAGGAACATTGCCCTATAATACCTCCGGCTGTTTGCCACAAGCCAGCTATGTGGGCCCGATTCATACTTACGGACGCGACAACACCATTGGTGGCCAATCTGTAACCGGTGGCTTTGTTTATCGCGGTACAGAATTTCCCTCTTTGACCGGCTATTATATTTTTGCCGACTATGTGTCGGATAATCAATGGGTAATTACTCCTGACAGAACGCAAATGCTTCAACTACCGGACGCCGGTTTTCCGGCAGATATTGTAGCGTTTGGCGAAGCTGAAAACGGAACTCTTTATGCCGCGTCATTATCTGGTAACACTATTTATAAAGTAGTAGATAACGCTGCCTTGCCCGTAACCTTTGGAGCTATTAAGGCTACCCGGAAAAATGCTAATGTATACATTAGCTGGACGACACAATCCGAAACCAACAATAGTCATTTTGAGATTGAAGGATCGGTTGATGGCAAGAGCTTTGCTGTAGTTAAAACGGTGGATAGTAAAGCTATTGATGGAAATAGCAGCAGCACTATAAACTATGAAGCAATACTTGGTGAAGATCACCTGGCTATGATGTTGGGTATTTCACTGTTAGCCGTTTTGACTATTGCGGGATTTAGATCCGGTAAAAAATGGGGACAGGTTTCTCTGTTATTATTAGCCGTTTTTATTGTTGCCAATGCCTGTAGCAAACGGGATGTTGCAAAAGTTCCTGGAGATGATACCTTATTGATACGCATTGCCCAGGTTGATAAGGATGGGACCAAACGGTATTCGCAAACCGTGCAGGTAATTAACGAATAGGCCCTGGCTTATATCATATAAAATCTAACCTACTCTTTTCAAAAAGCTGTAATCCTGTTAGGGGTTGCAGCTTTCCTTTTTACCTCTTATAATTCATACCCCATTCTTTAAAAAATACACCTACCTTCGCGCCGCATTGGTTCACTACGCCTTCCGGGCGCTATTGATTAAAAGGGAATCAGGTGTAAATCCTGAACAGTCCCGCTACTGTAAGTTCTAAAAAAACATTTTGACAAATCTTGGCCACTGTTCTGAAAACCTTGGAACGGGAAGGCTGCTCAAAATGAGAATAAGTCAGGAGACCTGCCAAAGCAGACAGATGTTAAGCTTTCGTGGACTGAAGCTTGAACGCAAATGCTTTTTATAGCAACATATTTGTTTTCAGTTGTTCGCAAAGCTGTTTGATTCATTTAATCAAATAGTTAATGCAGTGTGTTTTAAAAGCCCTGGCAGGCTTATGTTTATTGCTGTCTGTATTGTTATGCCCCAAACCAATTGGTGCGCAAACATACGATAGCGCGCTCACCCGTGAGTTGGAAGAAGTTCAGGTAAACGGCAGTAAAAAAAGGTCCCTGGCTGCAGCTGTTTCGCCCGTACAAGTGCTATCGGGCGAAGCATTACAACGTTTAAACAGTTTCTCGGTTGCGGATGCGATCCGTTATTTTTCGGGTGTACAGCTAAAAGACTACGGAGGTATTGGCGGGTTGAAAACCGTGAATGTGCGTGGCATGGGAACACAGCATGTGGGTGTGTTTTATGATGGGATGCAACTGGGCAATGCGCAAAACGGCATTATCGACCTGGGGAAGTTTTCATTGGATAACGTTGAAGCCATCTCATTATACAATAGCCAGAATCCTGATATATTTCAGCCTGCAAAAAGCTTTGGCAGCGCATCCTCTATTTATATAACAACACAGCAACCTTCATTTAAAGATAGTCAATCGTATCATTTAAAAACAGCATTTAAAACGGGCTCCTTCGGGCTTGTTAATCCTTCTGTTTACTGGCAGCAAAAAGTAGCTGCCAATATAGCCACCACCGTCAGCGCCGAGCTCATCAACGCACATGGCCGGTATAAAACACGTTATAAAAAATGGGCTTATGACACCACCATTGTTCGTCAAAATGCAGATGTTGCTTCGCAAAAAATTGAGCTGGCTTTACAGGATCTCAATAAAGACACGACTACACACTGGAAAATACAAGGGTATTTTTACAACTCCGAAAGAGGCTTACCCGGAGCCATTGTTGCGGAACGCTTTTATAATTCACAACGGTTATGGGATCAAAACTTTTTCACACAAGGTTCTTTTCAGCATCGGTTTTCGCAACACTACAGAACACTACTCCGGTTTAAATATGCAAATGATTTTACCCGTTATTTAGATACCAGCATTAAAAAGATAGGAGGGGCGCCACTCAATAACAACTACCGGCAACAGGAGTATTACACTTCATGGGTGAATGAGTTCGCCATCAAAAAATGGTGGAAGTTTTCATTGGCAACCGATTGGGCAATCAACCGCATGCAATCTAACCTGGATGATTTTGCCTATCCTACCCGTAATACCAAACTTGTTGCTGTAGCCACGGAAATGTCCTGGGCTCCCATAACCATATCCGGCAATTTACTAGGCAGCTTTATTAACGAAAAAGTAAAGCGCGGCGATGCAGCCTCCGGAAAGCAGGAGCTAACCCCGGCGATCAATATTTCCTGGAAGCCATGGCATGCTGTTCCGCTTAGCCTCCGTTCCTTTTACAAACGCATTTTCAGGATGCCCACCTTCAATGATTTATACTACACTATTGTTGGCACCACTACATTACGGCCCGAGTATTCAAATCAATATAATATTGGTGCACAATACAACGAATATTTTTTACCGCTAAAACTGGGCGTCAACCTGCAGGCAGATGCTTATATCAACAAAGTGCAGGATAAGATTATCGCCATTCCCGCTAATAACTTATTCCGATGGAGCATGATCAACCTGGGCGCTGTTTCCGTCAAAGGAATAGACATCCATATATCATACTTCCTTACGCTAAAGGAAAAAGCTACATTAAATGGCACACTCAATTATTCGTACCAGGAAGCCATTAATAAAACAAACGGGCAACGGTCGTATGGCAACCTGATTCCCTACGCGCCTAAACATAGTGGTTCTGCCACTTTGCAATATGCTTATCACAGCTGGGGCATCAACTACAGCTTTATATATACAGGCGAACGTTATATGTTACCCGAAAATGACCCGCAAAACTACCTGATGCCCTGGTATACACATGACCTGGCACTTACCAAAAAACTGGCGTTTAAAAAAGCCTTCTTTGTGGTAGCAGGCGAAGTAAACAATCTTTTCAACCAGTATTATGATGTCGTTATCAATTATCCCATGCCGGGCAGAAATTATTTGGTAAAGCTTTCTTTCAATTTATAAACATATCTGATGAATCGCAAAAAAATCAATCATCTATTTTTCTTTTCTACTTTATTGATCCTGCTCGGGTCATGCAGGAAAGACCATGAATATACGCCGCCACCCCAGTCTACCGAAGCCGACTCAACCAGCACCGGCTTCTATCTTTTAAATGAAGGCGGATGGGGTTATAACAATTCCACCCTCGATTATTTTGATGTACATAATGGCATTTACACGCGCGACATTTTCACTAAAGACAACCCAGATGCAGTGCTGGGCTTAGGCGATACCGGTAACGATATTGGGATATATGGCGGCAAATTGTACATAGTAATGAACTGGTCAAAGAAAGTGGAGATACTGGATGCGTTAACCGGCAAACGTATTAAGACCCTGACCGATAATACTCATAAGGCCATTGAGAACGCACGCTATATAACCTTTGCCAACGGCTTTGCTTACCTGAGCTCTTACACCACATCCGAAAAAGGAATGGTACTTGAGATAGATACTGCAACCCTGAGTATCAAAAGAGCGGTTGAAGTGGGCCGTCAACCGGAGGAACTGGAAGTGGCAGGCAATAAACTCTATGTAGCTAATAGCGGCGGTTATAGCCAGTCCAACCTGGAAAATTATGTTTCGGTTGTAGATCTTAATTCATTCACCGTTGTAAATACCATCACTGTAACACCTAATTTACGGCGACTGAAAAAAGACAGCCAGGGCTATTTGTATATCTGTCCTTGGGGCACCACCAATAAGCTTTATGTAGTGGATACAAAAACAGATAAGCTGTCTGACTCTATAACTGTAAAAGTGGAAGACTTTGCTATAAAAAATGATACCGCTTATGTATACGGAACAGACTATGGGTCAAAGAACCACTCCTACACAAAAATTGACCTTAAAACCAGAACAATAATACCGGGCTCTTTTATCACAGATGGGACAAAAATAGAAATGCCCTATGGCATTGCTGTAGATCCTAACAATGGCAACATTTATATAGCCGATGCAAGAGACTATGTGGAAGCCGGCGATTTGTTCTGTTTTGATGCAAAGGGACGATTAAAAAACGCGATTCAAAAGACCGGTATTATACCGGGTCATATCGGCTTCTTCAACCGAAAAAACCTCTCTGCCCGTTAACGCCAACCCATCCCTAAAATCTTAAACAAAATATACGAATGAAACATTTAAAATCACTTTCCATCATTGGCTTGCTTCTGGTTCTTTTGAATAGCTGCTCTAAAGACAATGTTCCCGCACCCATTATGGAACTATCTATTACTGAAAAAACCATACAAACAAAAATTAAAGAGGCGATTACTATTACATCCCGTATAGCTGTTGGCACAGCAGTTAAAGAAGAGTGGTATGTGGGCACAGAGTTAATCTCTACCAGCAATACATTCAATCATGTTTTTGAAGTAGCGGGCAATTATAAGATCTATTACCAGGCCAGTAATAATTATGGCATTTATAAAGACAGCTTTGACGTACAGGTAGCGGCATTAGTAAGGGAAGGAGGTACCAGCCAGTATGTTACTACGCTGTTTGAATTTATGCCTGCACCCGGCCAGTTTATCAATAAAGCACCAGGCAACCTGGCAAGCGCAGAGGGTCTTGTTGGCAAAACAGGTATGGTTAGCTTAGGCGCCTGGGGCGGCTATGTTATATATGGCTTTGATCATAGTGTTCCCAATAAAGAAGGGAATGATATTGATGTGACCGGCAATGCATTGACCGAGTGGAGCGAGCCCGGCATTATTTACGTAATGGTGGACAATAACGGCAATGGCAAGCCCGACGATACCTGGTATGAGCTGGCCGGCAGCGAGTTTGGCAAAACAGATGGCACCTATTTACGCAATTACGAAGTAACCTATTTCCGCCCCGAGTCGGCGGATAAAGACATTGCATGGACGGACAATAAAGGCAATACCGGCTTTGTAAAGAAAAACACCTTTCATAAACAGGCCTATTACCCGGAGTGGATCACAGCCAACAGCTACACTGTAAAAGGCTCCTGGTTAAAAACAAAAGTAGATCCGTCAAGGCCCACTTATGTAGTATCTCTTCCTTACGAATGGGGGTATGCTGACAATCAAACAGAAGCTAACGGCGGCGGTAAAGTAGATATCAGTAATGCAGTAGATGCCAATGGAAATAAAGTGAATCTGAAAGCCATCGACTTTATTAAAATACAAACCGGCGCACTGGGTGATGGTGGCTGGCTGGGCGAAGTATCTACCGAAGTAACCGGTATCAAAGACATGCATTTCTCTGCAGCCAATAAGTAAATAAAAACAAAATATAATTTGATGACGATCTTTAAAAACAAATACCTGTCCCGCTTATTAGCAACCGCTGCAATAGCCCTTCTGTTAACGGCTTGTTCCAAAAATGGTGATCTGCCAATAGGTGGTCCTGACCCGGTTGAAACCGCACCTTATGCCAATGGCTTTTTTATTGTTACTGAGGGCTCCTATGGTCAAACCGCCGGGACCGTACAATTTTATGGATATGGCACAGATACTATCGCAACCAGGGTTTACGAAAAAGAAAACCCCGGAAAACTAACATCGAATGCAGCTAAAACCAGCACGCTGCAATTTGCATCCCTGTATAATAAAAAGCTATACCTGGTGAGTAAGATTAATGGCCCGGTTTTAAAACTGGATGCGGCTACCTTGAAGGAAGAAGCGCGTTACAACCAGGAAACCAGCAATTGGAGAAGTCTTATCGGTGTAAAAGAAAACAGCGGCCTGATCAGTGCCAACGACGGTGTTTACAGTATCGACCTCAATAACCTGAACATACAGTATAAGCTATCTTCTGTTTCAGCAGTTAATAGCGGGGATATGCTAAAAGACGGAGATTATGTTTATATACTACAGAGCAATGGAGCCAAAATTATATCTGCCCATAATTATTCTTTTGTAAAGGGATTTAGCAATATCAACCGCGGGTTTGCCAAAACACCCAATGGGAAAGTTTGGGCGGCTGCGGGGAACCGGTTGATCGCCATAGATAAAAACCTTGACACGACTGGTGTGGCGCTACCTGTTGCTATCGGCTCCTTTGGACTGGATGCACCAACTAGGCTTACAGCTTCTGCCAAAGAAAA
>JBCNOR010000196.1:0-8464 GCA_039593785.1 Niabella sp.
GTGCTGCAATTTTTTTAAATGCTTCTTCCCAGGTAACAGGCTCATAATGAGTGGCCCCCTGGGCCAGATACATCGGTTCGGTTAGTCGCCCCAATTTACCGATCCGGTAATCATCTAATTTGGCAAGATCAGTAATTGAGTTTTTACGAAAGAACTCCGCAGTGAGTTTTTTAGAAGTGGCTTCCTCCGCCAGGGCCTTTACCCCGTTCTCGCAATATTCGGCTATAGGAGAGCGTTCATCATCAGGGTCGGGCCAGGCACAGCTGGGACAGTCAAAGCCCTTAAACTGATTCATTTTTAGTAAGGCCAGGTTCCCCCTGAAAAAAGTTTTTTCCTCAACCAGATCTTTCATTGCAGCTATGACAGCAGGCACGCCGGCCGCCCATGTTTTGGGAGGCGTTATCCGGAGATCCATGAGCTTAAATGGGTTCTCCGCATTGGTATCCGCTTTCAGGGCCGCTTCTGTTTCCCTTTTATGTTGTGGTGCGGTAGAATGATCTTTTTCCATAAACACAGGATTTATTAATAACCGGTAATTCTTGATTGGGCAAGGCGGATTTTACGGCGTTCCCTTTAATTCTGATCTGCATCTAAGCCAGGTATTCGTATGAAATTACCTCGATGGTAAATATTAAACTTATCTTTTTTAAGGAACCCCAGAAGCGTAATATCTGCTTCCCTGGCTAATGTAACCGCCAGCGTAGAAGGAGCGCCGATAGCTGCTACAACCGGTATACCTGCCATTGCTGCTTTTTGGATCAATTCAAAGCTGGCCCTGCCGCTTAAAACTAAAATATGGTTTGGTAAAGGAAGCAGGTTATTTATAAATGCATGACCAATTAATTTGTCAAGCGCATTGTGACGTCCCACATCTTCTCTTAAAAATAATAAGCGTCCGTCAACCGAAAATAGTCCTGAAGCATGAATACCACCCGTAGCTGAAAATTCATCCTGGGTAGCTCTTAGTTTTTCAGGCAATGAATAAAAAATTTCGGGGTCAATAGTAGAGCTTTCCTTATTTAATTTTCGAAAAGGACTGACGGTTTTAATAGACTCAATAGATGTTTTACCACAAACCCCGCAACTGGATGTAGTATAAAAATTACGGTCTGATTTTGTTAAGTGCGGAACAACATTTTCCTTTAGCTCAACCAATACCACATTCTTATCCAGGTAACCAATATTTTTAAGCTGGTCAACTGATGCAATGACACCTTCTGTGAAAAGAAAGCCAGAAGCCAGGTCTAAGTCCTTTCCCGGCGTCCGCATGGTTACCGAAACCGTCGACTGTTGTTGTTTCCCTTCAATGGAGTAGCTGATTTTTATTTCAAGCGGTTCTTCAACCGACAGCGTGTCGATATAAGAATGGGTGTCGCTCCCGCACACTTTTTGAACGGGCATTTTTTTAACAGAAGCCGGTTCCAACCCGTTCATTTGCATAGTTGATATTTTTTGAGATTGAATCTGCTATAATAATACAATTAAAATTAAAAAAAATCCGCTGATCAGATTGATAAATAATAACCAGTAAAGATTGCCCCTTTTAAATACAATGTAAATGAAGAACACTATTTCATAGACCCCAACTTATCCTTATAAGCCCTTGGAGTTTCCCCTGTATATTTCTTAAATGATATGGAAAAATAAGAAGGGCTCGAAAACCCCGCCTGGTAAACCATTTCAGCAAATGGAAACCCGTCACTGAATAGTTCTGTCAGAGATGTTTTTAATAACATCATCCAACTCATGAGCAGCATTCACCAGGTGCGTTAAAAGCTCTTCGTCAGAACCCTGCAATGAAAGCTCGTGCTTGAGCATATCTGCAAGGCCTATCAACCGGGCCAACGGCGCCCTGACAACGTGAGATTGCAGCCAGGCAATTTCACGTAACTTTTCCTGGGTCGTTTTTGCTTTGGTTATATCAAGACAGGCGCCGATCATTTTTACCGGCTTTCCGTCCTCATCAAACACAAGTCTCCCCCATGATTTTAAAGTGAGCTGTTCGCCATCCGGGCGAATGATACGTTCTTCGAAAATTACATCCTTATGTGTTTCCAAAACGGTTTGAATCAGATCAGCAACTCTCCCCCTGTCATCAGGGTGCAACATGGAAAGATAAGATTCAAAAGTTGCAGTAAAGTTAGACGGATCAACCCCGTATATCTTATATAAAACATCCGACCATGTCACTATATCTTCAGTAATATCCCATTGCCAGGTACCAAAATTAGCCAGCTCCTGCCCTTGTGTTATGAGCAGATTAGACTCCTGTATTTTTGATGTCTTAATCCTGTTTTCAAGTATCATATTGAAAATTGCGACGGTACGCTCTACAATGGAAGATTCTATATCGCTTGGGATCTTCGATACATCATGATAAATACCTAAAACAGCAATAACATTATTTTCAGAATCGATGAGCGGGTAAGACCAACTGGAACGCAAGCCATACGGTAGCAGCAGGTGCTTAAAAGCAACCCATCTCGGATCCGTTTCTATATCTGCAACAATAACCTTTTGCTTCAGATACGCAGAGGCGCCGCAGGACCCTATCAAAGGTCCCATCTCAAAATTATTAATGGTTCTTACATAGGGTTCGGGCAACGAAGGGGTAACCCAGTTATACAACCTGTTACCTTTAACCCGTAACACCGAACATTTCATTTTTGGGAAAAGCTTTTCCAATCCTAAAATATACTCAAGCAGTAAAGTTTCCGTCTCTACATCATTTTTAGAGTTTAGTTCCAGAACACGTTTTTCCAGATGATCCAGGTCACTGAGCAATTTATCTTCAGTAACATCAACCATGATTCCCCGAACCAGCGTGGGTTTGTCTTTTTGAACGATAACAGAAACCAGATCTCTTATCCATACAATACTACCATCGCTTTTAACCATCCGGTAATCAAATGTATGATTTTGCTTAAGTTTCGTCTGGGCTACGCAATAATTCAATGCCTGCGACCTGTCATCAGGATAGATATGATTGGTCCAGAAATCCGGATCGCTTAACCATTCCCCGGCCGTATATCCTAATATATTTTCTACCTGGTTACTAATGAAAGTAAACTGGAAGGTCTCTGCATCTGCCTCCCAAACGATACCATCTACCGTTTGAATAAGTGAATTCAGCTTTTCGAGCGAAGCACTCAAAGCTTCCCTTATTTTCCTGTTTTCGGTTATATCCTGTGTTACTCCATAAAGCCGGGTACAGGTATCACCCGCCAGATCGGCTTTTCCGGTTATTTTAAGCCATGCTTCATTGCCTTTCGCTGTAAGCACAGGCAGTTCAAGATCAAATATTTTTCCTGATTGCAAGGTGGCGTCCACCGCCTCGGCAAGACTTCGCC
This sequence comes from Niabella sp., assembly GCA_039593785.1. GTDB lineage: Bacteria > Bacteroidota > Bacteroidia > Chitinophagales > Chitinophagaceae > Niabella. The sequence goes on from JBCNOR010000196.1 coordinate 3,351, forward strand.
GGCTATTCTCATCCTTAAAAAAAGACAGTGCAGCATTAAAGGTAAGCTCAAAGTCGGGGCCTACCTCATAAATTTCGCGTAGCATATCTGACCAGATAATATTATTGGTATTTCGATCTATCTCCCAGGTTCCATTACGGGCAACTCTTTGCGTTTCGCGGAGAAATTTATCTTTTTGACGAAGCAGCGTCAGGATCGCAGGATCGTTTTGCTGAGTCATCCTGCTATCCGTAACCTCGTATAACAAAGCTATGATCTGTACCACCATCTCCTGCTCATTTATCGAAGGACTTAATATAATATCAAAATACCTGTCATTCTGAGCAACACCGTTGATATCAAGTTTACAGGAAACGATCTTTTTATTTTCTTTATGAATATATACTTGCTCTAACTGCCGCGCGAAATCAGCTTTTGATCCGCTCAATACATTAAAAATCCATTTTGAAAAATTGTTTTCTATTATAGTATCCGAACTAACATTTAGCAATCGTTCTGCCTCCTTATTCAAAAAAGTAACCCCAAAACCATCCGGGCGCGGATCTATGATTATTACCGGAAGCGGAAGCGTTTGATAAATGTTCATATTGTAGTCTGAAGTGACTGCCAGGTTCATAAGCTTTGTATTTATGGCTTCGGTTTCACAGTTTTAAAGTTGTCAATATGGAGCAGTGAATGAGTCATTACCTTTTACAGGGAGGTCGGGTTTATTAAGCTCATAAAGTCATAACAGTCTTATTAACCCTGATAACAAAGAATAGCATGGAAATTATTGGTAACGCAAAGGGCATTTGTTGTTTCGTTTAACGATTCATCCATCTGATTTAGGGCTATTTACTAATGTAGGATTTTTTCATAATTTTCTCCTGAAAAAATCACAGAAATTTATTGAAGATGGAAAAAATTGATGTTCAGCAAATCGCGGCACTAGGCCATTGTTTGGTACGTCTGAATTATTAAATGCAAGAATAGAATTTGCACAGGTTGTTAAAAACGTTTCCCCGCAACCTGTACAGGATATCATAAAAAAGAAGGTGTCTTTTCAGACACCTTCTAGCCCTTTTGGTGTTTTTCGGTCTATCTGTAAACTACCTTCACCACTTTGGAGTAAGATGTTGTACCATCTTTATCTACCTGGGCAATGCGTATATATGTAACAGGTTTTTCACCTGTCACCGGGGAACTATCTGACTTGCTACATGCAAACAGCGTTACTGTCAAAACGATTGCTAAAACCGGGGTGAGCATCCATGCTGTTTTCCGCTTGATAGAAGGGAACATCAACAACGCCAATCCTGCAACCAAAATCATAGATAATAAAGAGAATCCGGATAGCGCTATCAACTCCTGAACGGATTTGCTGAAGTCATATTGTATCAGCGTGTCAGAATTGCCGGCGCTGGCTTTTGAAGCAACGGTACCTAGTTTTGCCCATGTTTTGCCGTCTACAGAACCTTCAACAACGAACTCTTTATTATTAGTTTCAGATATTGTAGACCAGTTCAATGATAGCTTACCGTTCTGGAAAACGGCGTTCACATCACCGAAGGTCACCGGCAATACTGCCTGGCCAGAGACAAATGCATTATAAACCTGCAGCTCATTTCCAATTCCAACAAGATCATTAACAGTCAGTTTTACTTCGTCAAAATCATTGGTGGTTTTAAAGTAAACCAGCTGTGCATCGGGCGGAACATTGCCATTAATAGATAATGCATTCAGCACGTTTAATTTCAGCAAATTATTGGCAACGGAACTTTCTTCCTGTAAAGCGCCATCTAAATAGGTGCTAACAGTAACTCCGGATAATACACCTACATTAGCGAGCGGAGAAGCTGCTTTTACAACAAACCCGGTATATTCATCGTTCACAAATGTATGGGCCGGAGTGGTAACAGATAACGAAGCCGCGTTAGCCGCGCCGATGCCTAAAGTGCTGCTTAACGATACATAAGTGGAAGCATCGTTATCAATCAGGTTGTTCATCGAGTTGGCCAAATTCTGCGAATTTATTAAAGATGCATTTGCCAGGCCGGAATTTCCGCCATTTACAGATACGCCCAACCCATTACCTGAAGCATGCCCGTTTGCGAGAATTGTAGTAGGACCTAATGCTGAACTTGGAGGACAGAAATTTCTTACAACAGCATTGTAGATGCGGGTTTCTCCTAAATCTGCACCCAAAGATAATAGCCCTGCAGAGAAGACCATTCTAACTTCATTAAATGCTCCGTTGGTTACCAAAAAACCAATAGTTTGCCTTCCCGTACCTCCGCCACCAAGTATGGAAGCGCTCAGGATTTGATAAGCAGACATAGTCTGAACAACAGTACCATTATTGAGCGCCTGTATGCTTATTCCATTCAGTAAATTAACATTCGATAACAAACCACCACCTACATTCTCGATCTCAAAGCCGGCATAGTAATCTTTAGGAACTGAGCCACTTAATAATTTAACCGATAAAAAGCCATCTCCTGCCACTGAAACATTTATAGCAGACAGTTTTGCATAATCGCTGGTCGACGATGTAGTCACGTTGGGAACGTCCTGGATCTGGTTTAAAATACCTGCAACCTGTGCAGCCGCAAGTCCTCCCGTCCCTACAAGGCTGGTTGTACCGTAAGTAGCCAGTGCAGGGAAAGCTGTTTGGTTTAATTGTGTGATGCTATTACAAGCCGCAGGTAATGTTCCTGTCTGGGGCACTAATACTTCAGCATTATATACGCTAACAGCACTTACAATTGCACCGAGGTCAAGGCCGGTAAAAGTTATTCTTACCCTGCGAAAAGGTTGACTGGTAACAAAACCTATTTTTTCACGGGTGCCGGCTACCCCTACACCCAGCAGGCTACCGGTCGTTCTGCTTTCAGCAACAGTACCATCACCAATAGCAGGCTTGGCATTAGTATAGGTTGTAATCGTAATACCATTAAGGAGACTCAGGCTCAGTAATCCTTTGTTAACAATAAAGCCAATCTCTGAGCCGGCCGGAAAAGGCCCGTTTGAATAATCGACTTCTATCCAACCGCCCGCCAACGCGGCAACCGCAGTCATAGTTGCAGCAGTGGACGGATCATTGTCGATAATATTCCCTGCCCCCGAAAAGCTGAGGGCGGAAGAGGTTACAGTAAGATTTTGACCGGCACCGGCGCCATCAAAGGGCGCAGTGCCATCTATGAGCGGTGTGGTTTGATTGAATGCCGGGAGCGTTTGCGCCAAAGCATTTGACGACGCTAAAATAACCGACAAAAAAATTAATGCAACAGCATATACGTTTCGATAACAAAAGCGGGATGCCATTTGCAACACTGTTTGTTTAGTGAGCTTAGTTAGGGTAATCTTCTTCATAAAAGGTTGTTTAAATTTCTAATCATTAAAAAATATTATAGAGGATTGTCAGACAGGGATGAGTAACAGCTAATATTGAGCTCAAAAGATCCGGGATCTAACATTCGGGATGCTTCATTGCTGTTATAACTACTTCCCAAAATCAATAAAGCTTACGGCTATAGACATAGGATCACCGCAGGGCATTAATAACCCGTTTCCCTGACGTATATTTTCAGGGATCCTATTAATTTGAAACAAGCGGTGACCGCCGTTATCTGGTGGTAAGTAGCTGGTTAAGTAATCAACATATTTAGAAGGTTTTTAGGGTTAAAAGGGCTAAATCAAACTTAAAGTCAAGACCTAAGCCGGCGGGCTTTGAACCGGCTCAGAGCAAGACCACTTGCATCACGATTCCTGCGTGTTTAGGGCTTATATGTTAAATGAATCGTCAAACGGATTTTTTGGAGAATCCAATCATTTCAACTCTGACAAATGACAACGCTTATCGTGACCCTCCGGTTTCAGATGTAGCTTCGTACAGATAGAAAACCGGGAAAAAGTAAATCCATGTTGTTGTTAGAATACTCCCGTCATATAGATCATTCAATCATTCAAATGAACCTTTACGATCCGGATGCACAGCGCGAAGTTTACAGTAAACGAAATCGATTTCGTATAGGTTCAAATTTTTTTCGTCGGACTTTTTGTTACAAAAGTTTCAGGGCGTTGAAATAATTTAAAATTCTACAAAAATGTAAATTGGGTTTAGTGGTTTAGGGCTTTAATTTAATTTTTCACTCTCGCTTTACGAAAGTTTAGGGCTTTAAAAAATTGAGTTTATATATTTAAAACCGGCATCTGAACAAAATTCCATTAGGGCTTGTGAATTATGCTTACCAGCTTTAAGCACACCAAATGTACAAGTTATTACTATTATTAACAAAAAATTTTGTTCCCTAATTTTTAAATAAAATCAGATAACTACTCCTAGGTTTGCAGAACCTTCATACAGCAATTGAAGGCCTGGCAGCGTGGTTTTTATTTTTTGTAGTATATTCTAGATTTTAAGTAAAGAGCGACAAACCCAACGGAGACGCGCGTGGCGCCGGGAAGTTTCGAGTTCGCTGTCGGGGCGCACGAAAGAGAGGGATTTGGTGGGAGCGTCTGACATGTTTGGAGGGCAATACCGCAAGGAGATGAGGTCCTCGCAGTGTCCCGAGCACGCGCCCTCCCAGCGATGACCGATGAACGGTGCCCTGCTGAGCGGGACCGACTCATGCGGGTAGGCCCGCTACTGGAAGTGCTGGAAGATGACAGCCGGCGCGCGGCTCAGCGCTGCATCAGCAAGGTCAGCGCATACAACAACAAGCCAATGGCGCCACCCACCAGCGTGCCATTGAGCCGGATGAACTGAAGGTCACGGCCGACGCTGAGCTCGATCTGCCGAACCAGGCTGCGGTCGTCCCAGGCCTTGACGGTGGTGGCGATGTGGCGCGTGACGCCGTCTCGCATGCCGCCGACCATGCGCTCCGCGGCCGAGAGCACATGCGTGTTGATCGCCGCCACGAGCGACGCGTCGCGGCTGAGCCGATCGCCGAGCGCGGCCATGCCCTGGTCGAGATGACGGATCAGGACCGAGTCCTCGCGGTGCAGGTCGCGTTCGAGGGTGGCGCGCACCTCGGACCAGATCCCATCGAGGTAGACGCGCACGTCGTCGCTCTGCACGACGCGGTCCTTCATCGCATTGACCTCGCGGGCGAAGTCCGGTTCCTGGCGCAGGC
>JBCNOR010000197.1:0-8437 GCA_039593785.1 Niabella sp.
TAAAGCAGTTTATAAACTGGCTGCGGAACAACTGGTGCCCGTGACGTTAGAGCTGGGAGGAAAAAGTCCCTGTATCGTTTCGGCCAAGGCCAACCTCAAGCTGGCCGCTAAACGGATTGCTATGGCAAAGTTCTCTAATGCAGGCCAGATGTGCATTACACCGGATTATTTATTAGTACATCAATCCGTTAAAGAAGAGTTTATTGAAATATTAAAGCAAACCATCACCCAATTTTACGGTGATCATCCCATAGAAAGCTATGATTACGGGCGCATCATCAACAAAAAACAATTTGATAGGCTGATGGGGTACCTGCAAACAAATAGGGTAATTACCGGAGGAACACATAATGAAGATATTCTTTACATATCTCCTACATTGATCGACTCACCCCAAATGGATAACCCCATTATGCAGGAAGAGATTTTCGGGCCCCTGTTGCCGGTTATTACCTATGCCGATGATGCTTTTGCGCTGGATGTGATCCATCATAATCCCAACCCATTAGCTTTTTATGTTTTTACAGATGATAGTAAAGAAGCGGATCAGTGGCTGCGAAAAGTGCCCAGCGGCGGCGCCTGTATTAATGCGGTGGCCATGCATTATTTGAATAAAAACCTGCCCTTTGGCGGTCGGGGTAATAGTGGTATCGGGCGTTATCATGGCAGGTTTTCAATGGAGACTTTTAGCCATGCCAAAGCTGTTTTAAAAGCCGCTACCTGGCCCGATTTGCCGATGGCTTACCCGTCTTTTAAAGGACGGTTAGGATTACTCAAAAAGATTATTAAATGAGCTACCCTATGAAACGAATCTGGTTTTGGGTTTTACTGTTTCTATGCAAAACGGGTCTTTCCCAAACCAATAAAAAGTACAGCTTTGATATTAACCCTGTTGCATTATATGGTATAGAGCAGGCAACCAGCAAAATGCTTTTAGAGCGGCTTGACACCTTTGTGCTGGATATGAAGCGGGATATCTCGCGATCATCCGTAATCAGATATCATCCCGAACATGATGGTTATGACTTTAGCTTTTTTTATGGCGCCGGTCGCAATGACTACTATAAACCATTACTGCTTATAGCGGAAAATGCAGGAGCGGGTAACTATTTAATAAAGCTGGCCTATATAAGAAATGATTCTGCAGGAATGAAGATGCAATTCATATACAACCTATATGCGCAAAAGGAAAACGGCTTGTTCTTTTTTTATCCCGGATTGTACTATAACTCCTTACAAATGAAAACGCATATAGAGGGAAATATCAGGTACAGGTATAAAGGCAGCCTTAATATTTCCCGTTGTAAAGAAATGAATGCCATCAATAACCAGCTGGCAGCGGAATTCAAGATGGATCCGGTCCAGTTTGTTTATTACAGATTTAAAAATGCAAAAGAGTTATTTAACGGTTTGGGGTTCGATTATATTTATAATATGTACCTGGACTCAACCGGGGGAATGAGAAGTAATGCTACGGATGCCGTTTATTGTGGTAATGACTCTGAAGTGTATACCCATGAAATAGTGCATTTATACACCGATAAAATCTGTAATAATGCTAATCCCTTTGCTAACGAGGGGATAGCAACATGGTTAGGCGGAAGTGGAAATATTTCCTACACCAGTGGTGTAAAAATTATAGCTAAGTACATATCCGGAAAGCCCAACATGAATATCCTGAAAGCTTTATTGCATGATACACAAGTGGACGGCAAACTGTCTATGAAATATTTTTTGAGTGCACTTATCTGCAAAAGAGTTAAGGCCAAGTCGGGAATGAATGGTGTCAAAAAGCTGCTTTGCTCCGGAAAATCTATTGAAGACTTCCTGGCGCAAACCAATGAGCTGATAGGTCTTAACCGCGAAAACTTTAATGAGTATATACGGAAAATAATCAACGAAAAATAACATCGGCCTGGCAACCGGATGCTTTTTGTATATTTAGTATAACTAAAACACCCTTTATGGATCGCAGAAATTTTTTGATGAAAACAGCTCTTGCTGCCGGTAGTTTCAGCGCCTTACCTTTGCTGGCGCATAGTAATACGCTATCCACACCGCCTGATGAGCTAATGTTAATAGGACCCAAAGATGGCTACTCACCACAGGTAGGTACTTTGGTTTCTATGCTGAATTACAATCGCAGTACCATTATCGGCATTACGAAAGGACTTACTATCGAACAGCTCGATTACCTGCATGATTCCAAAGCCAATACTATCGGCTCCCTGATCATGCACCTGGGGGCTACAGAGGTTTTTTACCAGGCCAATACCTTCGAGGGCAGGCAGGACTTTAATGACGTTGAAAAAAAGATATGGGAGGACGCCATGAACCTGGGTGATGCGGGCCGTAAAAATATTAAAGGGCATGAGCTGAAATATTATATAGACCTGATAACAGAGGTACGGGAAAAAACCCTGCGGGAATTAAAGAAAAAAGATGATCAATGGTTGATGGAAATAGATAAAAAATGGTCCAATGAGAAAAGATCCATTAACACTTACTGGAAATGGTTTCATGTATGTGAGCACGAATCCAATCACAGGGGACAGATTGCATGGTTGAAAAGCCGGCTGCCCGGAGCAAAGGCAAGCTCAGAGTAATTCTAAAACCTGAAAGTGAGTAAAAGCCCCGCTCTTACACCTGCCCATGGGCCGTTTAACTTTAAGTTAGCGCCGTTGGCATTTACATCAACGGTTGTTTTGGTAAAAGGTATATCCAGGTCATTCTCCAACGATTCTCTTATATCCTGCTGTGTATCGGGATCAATAGGTTCGCTGGATAGTCCGCTTATATGACCCTTACCGCCGCCGATATTGGGGCCTAGTATCCACCAGTCCAGTCCTATAGTATTACTCAGCATCCATTGCGCACCTATTAAAAAGCCCCCGGTATGCGATTTTAGGTTCCCGGTAAGCTTAATCGAGATGTCCTGGTCAAAGTCTTCATAGGTATAATTCAGCTCTTCTACAGTATACTTTGCAAACCGGTAATAAGGGGCTATATAAAAACCCTGCCCATAGCCTTTTTTACCCAAATAGAACCTTACTTCAGGCGTAATCGCGTAATTGCTGAATTTGGCCTGGTTAAACGCGTCGGTAATAAGGTCATCTTCTTCTTTGATAACTTCTTTCCGGATGGTATTTTTAAATGGTAAGGTGGATGCCGGCATCAGTCTTCCCGAAAGCGCAACAGATACCCGCTTGTTAAGGATCCTTTCGTACTGTATGGAAAAGTTTTTTAAGAAAGGAGATGTAAGGTTTAGCTTAACAAGGTTACTCTTATCCGGATAGGTATTACCGTCTTGCGCAGCAGCTGATAACATACAGAATACAGGAAAACAGATGAATAACAGGGGCTTCATAGTACAATAATTATATATGCGAAGATATCTAATTGTGATGGGACCACTAAATTATTTCCATTTTCTTCATCAGGTAACTGGCACTTAAAGTATTGCAAACGCCGTCTTTTAGCTGATAATCAAAAAGTAATTCGTCGTTAATAATAGTTGATTCGAAAGCTTTATTGGCAATAAACCCGGGATACTCCTTAATCAGGTCTGCTACCACGATATCGTGCGTGGCAATAATCCCGAAGGTATCAAAGCCCGCCATCTTGCGGATGAGCCCGATAGTACCGTTGCGTTTATCATTGCTATTGGTACCTCTTAAAATTTCATCAAGTATTACAAAATGGCGCCGCCCGCTTTCCAGGCTTTTAATAATGGACTGTAGTCGCTTTAGCTCCGCATAAAATAAAGATTCGCTATCCTGCAAAGAGTCGGTGATGCGCATGCTTACAAAAACATCGAAAGGATAAAATTCAAACTTAGCAGCGCAAACAACCGATCCGGCCTTGGCCAGAACCAGGTTGGTACCCAGGGTTCTTAAGAAGGTGCTTTTACCACTCATATTGGAGCCGGTAAGAATCACAAACTTCTGGTCGTTAAAGGACACATCGTTGCAAACCCTTTTATGCGGTTTAACTAAAATATGACCTAAAGCTGAAGCCCTAAAAGCCGGTGCTGTACTCAATTGCGGCGTGCAAAAAGCCGGATTATTATATGAGAGGTTGCCAAAACTACCCAGGGCTTCAAATTTACCGATCAATTGTAGCCAGCCTTTTATGTGATGCGCATATTGTTTTTTCCAGATGCCCAACCGGTATAAAATATGTACATGAAAAAGAAACAGGCCGTTTAGCAGCAAGCTAACCACCAGGTTGACCACTGTTTCCAGGTAATTGAAAAGAGAGGCCAGCTGACCGATAAGCTTTGAAGCCGTCAACCCGTTTTTTCCCAATTGTTCTTGATATTGCTGTAGTAAGCCGGATTGAAAATTTTCTTTTTCAATAAGTTTTAGCTGGTTACTATAATTCTGTAATATTTTGGTTACAGAGGTTGAAACAGATAATTGAGCCGTTATTTTCCTGGAGAAGGAAAAAGCAATGATGAGGTTAACCACAAACAATTTTGAAAAGAGGGAAAAGGCCGACTCATTTTCAGTTGCTATATAATAAACCAGGCTGCCCATGGTGGCCAGTGGAAAGATCATTAACCCGTAATACCAGGGCGCGCTGATCAGCTTCGTATCAGTGTCGATCCATTGTATCAGCCGTTCCAGTTCTTTCTTTTTGGTTTGATGCAAACTTCCATGTGCATACAGCTGCTGCCTGAAGTCTATTTTGCCTGATAACTCTTTAATAGCGTCCTGTTTTTCTTTGATAGCAGTAGTGTCCGGATGAAGTAAATCACCGGCCAGAGCTTCCTTACCAAAGGAGGTGCTGCAACGATTCAGGTAAGAGAACAGGCCCCCTTCACTAAAAAGGTCCAGGTCGTAGGAATAAGGATGATGAGGATCTTCATATTCTTTGCCCGTATCATAACCCGAGCTATTGGTCTGCAAAAAAGCATCCTCCCGTTCGTTCCATTGGGCCAGGGCCAGGTAAAATTGCTTCTCTTGTTGCACACGTCCATACCACCTTACAAGCAGCAAGAAAGCCACAAAAAATAATACAGCGCCTATTATGGTGAAGCCAGACCCTGTTTGGGAAGACAAATAGATCAGGTATACAAACAGCACAAAACATAGCAATCTTATAAAACTCAGCCAGCCCAGCTTTTGTTTTAGCTCATTAAATTTTTTGTGAAACCGGGTAGCTTTTTCGTGGTAAACAGTAGGGTTCATATACAATAAAAATAAAGAATGCCGGGGAAGAACAGGATATAGCAGGTGTACTCAGATGTTTAAGCCTTTTTATGTTGTGCTGCTTTCTTTTGCTGCCTCAATACATATAGGTATAAGCTCTCTACTTTGGTTCTTGCCCATGGTGTTTTTCTTAAGAATTTTAAAGAAGAGCTGATGCTGGGATTATCGGTAAAGCACTTGATGCGGATTTGCTCTCCTAACTTTTCAAACCCCTGGTAGTAGGCTACCAACTCTTCCAAAATGGTATCCAGCCTTTTGCCGTGTAAGGGGTCTTTTGAGATATGCTCCATCTTTTTTAGTAAAAGTAGCAAAGTTTATCTATGCCCTTGTTAATTGAAAGGTCTAACCCATTACTTTTAATTAAGTCTTAGCAGCCGGGTAGCTACAACGGGGTTTCTTCAATTTAATGCCCTGATTCATACGGTTGCCCGTTAATAATCGATGAAATAAAAGGAATATAGATAAGAATGTTTGTATATTCGGCCCCGCGTATGAGACAGGGCTTTAAGGCCCTGCTTATGGTTAATTTACTTTTTAATTTTGCTTAAAGTAGCGTGTTCGTTTTCTTGAGATCCGGTGAAAGGTTCAATAACAGGCTTTTGAATATATCAGCCCCAACCAACGGTTTAAAATCAACGCATGATTACTGGAGGTTTAAACAAATTCAATGGCTGTATTAATTTTCTTCCTGGCCCACTGGTTCTTATCTCTTTTCTGTCAAACATTTTTTCTCCATCGGTACGCTTCTCATAAAATGTTTACCATGAGCCATTTTTGGGAGCGCTTTTTTTATGGATTGACCATTTTACTACAGGGATCTTCTTTTTTAAATCCCAGGGCTTATGCCATTATGCACCGGATGCACCATGCATACAGTGACACCGAAAAAGATCCTCATTCCCCTCATTTTTTTAAAGATGTTTGGCAGATGACCATGCGTACAAAGGATATTTATTTGAATTACGCAAAGTATAAGGTGGAACCTGAAAAACCCTTCCAGGGAAAATATCCCGAGTGGCCTTTGATGGATAAGATCAGCAATATGTGGAGTGTAAGAATCTTGTTCGGAATCGGGTATTTGTTATTCTACATTTTTTTCGCCACCCAATGGTGGATGTTTTTATTATTGCCTGTTCATTTTTTTATGGGCCCTATACACGGGGCTATAGTGAACTGGTGCGGACATAAATATGGTTATTCCAACTATGATAACCATGACCACAGTAAAAATTCATTGCCCCTCGACTTTTTACTAATGGGCGAGCTTTTCCAAAATAATCACCATAAAAGCCCTAATAGTGTGAATTTTGCCAAAAAATGGTTTGAATTTGATCCCACTTACCCAATTGTTTTATTATTGAATAAACTAAGGGTGATACGATTAAGACGGCAGTAACCTGAGCTGCCGCCGATACCGGTAAAAGTGCGCCGGCAAGGAAAACGTACAGTAGCCCATTTATGGGAGCTTTATACCTTAGTTTACCGGGCACTTTTCATGGTAATTGATCAGCTCAATTGGTGTAGCTTCAATCTCGTAGTTGGAGTAACGAACAATGATCTCGTCCAGTATGGCTTCAATTTCCTCACCATTATTTAGGGTAACCAGCTTGCTGCGGTATTCTTTGATATTAGGGAGTCCTTTCAGATAATTGGCATAATGGCGGCGCATTTCATTAATACCTACAATGGGGCCTTTCCATTCCAGGCTTTTGCGTAAATGTTTGCGAACCACATTCACCCGCTCTTCTACAGTGGGCGGAGCCAGCAGTTCGCCGGTTTGAACAAAATGTTTTATTTCCCTGAAGATCCATGGGTAGCCGATCGCAGCACGGCCAATCATAATGCCATCCACGCCGTAGCGGTTTTTATATTCCACTGCTTTTTGAGGGCTGTCTATATCGCCGTTCCCAAAAACAGGTATATGAATGCGCGGGTTATTTTTCACTTTTCCAATCAATGTCCAGTCCGCTTCTCCTTTGTACATCTGGGCGCGGGTACGTCCATGAATAGCTAAGGCTTTAATACCTACGTCCTGCAGGCGCTCAGCAACCTCTTCAATATTCAGCATACTGTCATCCCAACCCAGTCGTGTTTTTACAGTAACCGGTAGTGAAGTACTTTTTACCACCGCTTCCGTTAATTTTACCATCAGGTCCACATCTTTCAATACGCCGGCTCCTGCACCTTTGAGCGCCACTTTTTTTACAGGACATCCAAAATTAATATCTAACAGGTCTGGCTGGGTAACGTCTACAATTTTAGCGGCGAGGGCAAGGCTGTCTTCGTCTCCTCCAAATATTTGTATACCTATAGGACGTTCGTAGTCAAAAATATCCAGCTTACGCCGGCTCTTGATGGCATCGCGGATCAGGCCTTCACTGCTGATAAACTCTGTATACATCAGGTCTGCGCCATTGTCTTTACACACCGCGCGAAAAGGAGGATCGCTTACATCTTCCATCGGGGCCAGCAGAAGGGGAAAATCGGGAAGTGATATTTTATCGCCTATAGTTACCATATTTTATATTTAGTTGCCGTGATATGTTGATACATATCTGCAATGTGATGGGCTTGGCAGTTAGCTTTCAAAAACTGCACAAATTTGCACAAGAGCCTACACTGTAATTAATCAAAACCCATCAAAACTTTTAATCTTATTTTTGCGCCTGCCTGCCCTATCAGGGCAGAAATGTTTGGCGGGCAAAAATACACACTTTTTTAAAAATGACAGACGAAAACAGGAGCGCCTTGTTGAATAATACGCAACCAAGGGGAATGGGAGAAAAGGGAATATCTTACTTAGCGGGCTTTTTTATGCTGATTGCTTTTGGTGTGGGCGGTATGATCCTGGGCGGAGTATTGGGCATACCGGTTGCAGCGGCCATGAGTGGGAAAGGCATTGCATTTATTACCGAAAACCTCCCGAAGCTCGCAGGTGATAGTGCTTATTTGAGGGAAATGCAGGTCATTCAAACGTTTTCGGCGGTTTTTGGCTTTTTGCTGCCAACATTGTTTACAGCGTCCCGCTTAAGCCGGAGCCCGATGAAACTGACAGGATTTAAAGGTGTTATAGCCGGAAAAGATTTGCTGCTGACGATTTTTATTACTATTGCTGCTCTTGCCTTGAGCGGTGCCCTGGGCTATTTCACGTATAAACTTCCTTTTCCGGTAGATTGGCGCATTGCTTTTGACAAACTGGAAAGGAGTTACGCAGAAACTGCTGC